>JAQVTV010000091.1 GCA_028699855.1 Candidatus Izemoplasmatales bacterium
CTCGTTTTCCAACACGAGCGAAGCTTGCTTCAGGTAAAGTGATATGCCACGCTTGCCAAGAACTGGAACAAAACACGTCATCTGCGGATGTTGCGAAGTCAAATATGCTTGATGCATCATGAGCATTTTGTTAGTCTGTCGCTTCATGAACTTTTGCTTTACAAAGAAATATAAAGAGAACATGAAAAAGGAGATGAGCGGAACATACCAGATGAGACCAATCTTTAGACTAATCATCAACAAAACGATGACACCGGTGTAGATGGCACTCAATAAACCAATGGATTTGACGGATATGGGACTGATATACGAAAGTGTCGCCTCAATGATGGATGTTTGGTCCGTATCCATCAGTATCCATCTCCATGCTCGTCACGAAGCAACTTAACGCCACTCGACGTACCGATCCGTGTTGCCCCAGCTTGAATCATTGCGACCAAGTCCGCTTGTGATCGCACGCCTCCGGAAGCCTTCACTTCTTTGCCTGCGCCATATTCTTTCATCAATTTGACATCTTCGACTTTGGCACCTTCAGGACCAAAACCCGTCGAAGTCTTGATGAATCCGGCCTGTGTTTTCGCCACGGTTTTCGAGACTTCGATGATTTCTTCTTTGCTGAGATAACACGTTTCGATGATGACCTTTACGAGATGGTTGCCAGCGGCCTTCACGACTTCATCGATTTCTTCCTTGATCCGTTCCCAATGACCCATCTTGGCATCTCCGATATTGATCACCATATCAATCTCATCCGCGCCATTGTGAATGGCATTCAATGTTTCGAACACTTTGGTCGCGGTCGTATTTTGCCCCAAGGGAAAACCCACGACTGTACATACCAACACGCCGGTGCCTTCAAGTCTCTGACGACAATGAGGCACAAAAACGGGATGAACGCAGACGCTTTTGAACTGGTATTGGATGGCTTCATCGATCAATGTGTCGATATCGGCCAATGTGCCGGTCGGTCGTAAAAATGTGTGGTCAATATATTCATTCAGTTTCATTTGCACTCTCCTTGACACCCTATTATTTATTCTCATCACTCTGGCAAAAAATAAACCTTCATGGCGGATTTAGTATACTAAATCCACACTCAAAAGTCAAATGATTGCCACGTAAAAGCCGGTGCATCCAGCACCGGCGCAAGTTCACTCAGTGGCTCATCCGCGAACGATGTTGTGACAACGCGGACACAGTCCTTCCTCATCGATGGTCGGGTTGATTTGCCAGCAGCGCTCACACGTTTCACCCTCTGCCGCAAGCACTTCAACAGACAAAGATTCGGTATGGTACCCTCTGCTTCCCTCACTCCGCACTTCAACTTGAGATACGATGAATACTTGAGCCAAATCGACGTCGAGGCGTTTAAGAAGGTTCGCTGTATCTCCATGGGGATACAGGATGACTTTTGCGTTCAGGCTTTTACCGATGATTTTGTCGTTTCGAGCGATTTCCAACGCCTTCAAGACTACTTCGCGAACATCCATGAACCGATCGTAGTCGACTTCGATTTCGGTCGGATAATCTGCCACCAAAGGCATATCAAGGAGATAAACATCCTGTGCCGTCTTGAAAGGCAGATAATGATAGGCTTCCGAAGTCGTGTGCGGAATCATCGGTGTCAGCAATCGGAGCAATGCATCGAGGATGCGGTGGAAAACCGTTTGGATCCGACGACGCTTCGGATCATTGTCACGTTCAATGTAGAGCACATCCTTGGCAAAATCCATGTAGAATGATGAGATGAACGAGATGAAATTATTGATTTTGCGATAGACATCATCAAAACAGAAATCCCGATAACACTCGATGACCTCGGAAATCAAACGATTGAGTTTTAGTAGCATGTATTGGTCAATCTCGCCCAAATCCGGATAAACAACGTCATTGTGAACCGGATGAAAATCAGCCAGGTTGCCCAACAGAAACTTGAAAGTGTTGCGAATCTTGCGATACGATTCCGCCACTTGCTTCAGCAAATCGTCGGAAAGACGGACGTCGGCTTGATAATCGACACTTGCGACCCAAAGACGGAATATATCCGCACCCAAAGTGTTGGATATCTTGTTGGGATCCACGACATTACCCAGAGACTTCGACATTTTTCGACCTTCGCCATCCAAGACGAACCCATGAGACACCAATGTGCGATACGGACTTTCGCCCCGGGTGGCGACACCGGTCGTGAGGCTTGAATTGAACCAGCCTCGATATTGGTCCGAACCTTCTAAATAGATATCCGCAGGATAGGGTTGTCCTCTATCTATCATGGCCCCGTGATGACTCGACCCCGAATCAAACCAAACATCCATAATATCGGTTTCCTTGGTGAAGATGCCATTGGGGGAATCGGGATGCGTGTAGCCATCGGGAAGCAACTCTTTCGCGCTGCGCTGGAACCAGGCGTTGGTTCCTTCTTCCGCCACAATCTTCGCGACATGCAAAATGACGTTTTTATCGAGAATTGCGGTTTCTTTTTCGGTATAGAAGGCCGGAATCGGCACACCCCAGGTTCTTTGTCGGGAAATACACCAGCTACCCCGTTCCTTGATCATGTTGGAAAGGCGGATATCGCCCCAAGCAGGATGCCATTCCACGGTTTGAATCGCCTTCAGAATGTGCTCTTTGAGTTGATCGATCGAGGCGAACCATTGCGGCGTCGCTCGAAAGATCACGGGTTTCTTGGTCCGCCAATCATGTGGGTAGCTATGGACAATACGAATGCTCTTCAATAATGCTTTGCCCTCGGTGAGGGCATTGATGACTTCGTCATTGCATTGATCCACATACAATCCCGCGAAGCGTTCGCCCGCCTCAGCCGTCATCATCCCGTGGGCATCCACAGGGCAAAAGACCTCAAGCCCATTCGCCTGACCCACGATGAAATCGTCTTCACCGTGTCCGGGTGCTGTGTGGACTAATCCCGTTCCATCCTCTGTGGTCACATGATCGCCTAAAATAACTGGAGAATACCGATCATATAAAGGATGCCGGTAAGTGATGCCTTCGAGTTCCCAACCAAAATAGGTGTTGATCACTTCGACTTGATTCCATTCAAGTATTTGCGTCAAAGAATCCACAAGCGATTTGGCCATGACAAAAGTCCGCTCGCCATCGATTCTTGCGACAACATATTCGATATTCGGCCCCACACAAATGGCTAGGTTCGCTGGAATAGTCCACGGAGTCGTCGTCCAAATCAGAAGTTCAGCATTTTTTGGAAGCAAGCCTTTGGCTTCTTTCACGGGCATTGCCACGTAGATCGATGGCGATGTCACGTCATGATACTCGATTTCCGCTTCGGCCAGCGCCGATTCGCTGGACGGAGACCAATATACGGGCTTCAACCCTTTGTAAATCAACCCTTTGTCGACCATTTCCGCAAAAAGCCGCAATTGCGACGCCTCATAGGCTTTGTCCATCGTGATGTAGGGATGTTCCCACTCGCCTAGGACACCTAAACGTTTGAACTGATTGCGTTGGATATCGATTTGTTCCAAGGCATATTCGCGACACATGTCACGGAATTGAACGATGTCGATTTCTTTGCGATTCACCTTTTTATCCCGTGAAAGCGCATTTTCTATCGGCAATCCATGCGTATCCCAACCGGGAATATATGGTGCGCGCTTTCCGGACATGTTTTGAAAACGGATGACAAAATCCTTGAGGACCTTGTTGAGGGCAGTTCCGGCATGAATCGAACCGTTCGCGTAAGGCGGTCCATCATGAAGGACATAGAGCGGTCGATCCTGGTTTTTCTCCATGACCAAACGGTAAAGATTCAACGCTGCCCAGCGTTCTTGGATGACCGGTTCGTTCTGCCCCAGATTTCCCCGCATCGGAAAATCCGTATTCGGCATCAGAAGTGTGTCTTTATAGTTTTTTTTGCCTTCCATGTTATGACCTCCAAAAAAAAATCATCCTTGAAAAGGACGATGAATAACCGCGGTACCACCTTTGTTCTAGAACGAGTCTAGCACTTATTGCCCATAACGCTGGCATGCGTGAACGATTACTTGATTCATCGTTCCTCTCTTGGGTGATGGATCTTCCGAACAAGTGTCCTTGCTCTCAGCGATATGCAAGGTCTCTGTCGTCGCTTGTAACGGGATCCGCGTCCCAATCATCGATTTGAATTTGATTAGTGTCATTATAACCGATAATGGTTGTGAATACAAGGTATATCGGTTTAGATTGCGCGTGATATGAACGAGAGTATGATTTGAAAGATAATCAATCCGAACATCGGCGTCAAATCGATTTGACCGATGACCAGCCATCCACGGAACGGACGAAGATATACAGAACTGATTTTATCCATGATGTTATAGAATCCAGTGTTTCTCAAAGGCGTCCAACTGAGGATGATCGTGACGATCATGACGTAAAAATAAACCCGCAACACCTGAAAACTGTAATACAAGATGTAGTAGAGCACATCATTCAAAGCAAGAAAGTTCATTTCTTTTGATACTCGTGGACGAATTTTGTGAGTGTCGGGCCTTTGAGATCGCTCTTTTGTGCCATCAGATAGATCTTGTCCTGAATTTTGACGATATCTCCGTCACACGCATACAATACTCCGGTCAGAAAGAGCAAGACCTCGTTCGCTTCCGTGATCAGGCAATCACTGAAATTCAGTACGATGGGCAACCGGTGCATGACCAGTTCCGCATAATCATAAATTCCCGACGTATCCTGGACACGAAAAAAACGTAGATCTTCAAAGTCGATATCCGTAGCCACTATCGTTTTCTTTTTTTTGAACAGCCCCATCATTCGTCTCCTTTATCAAAAAGAATCGATCCCAGTCTTAGGTGTGTCGCACCACATTCGATTGCCACTTCATAATCATTTGACATTCCCATGGACAGCCAAGGTGCAGGCGCACCCGGAAGTGATGCGCGCTTGAGCGCGTCACTTAAATTCCTCAAAGATGAGAAACACGCCCGAATGACATTGAGGTCATCGGTGTAAGGTGCCATGGTCATCAATCCGACTACCACTATTTTATCATAGTTTTCGAGATTCCGACAA
>JAQVTV010000092.1 GCA_028699855.1 Candidatus Izemoplasmatales bacterium
CTGAAATAAAACTCGTTGGCCGCTAACGGATTAAACTTCTGGAATTGAATAATGATGAACGTCATTGCCAGATATCCCGTCATCGACCCGATGGTCGTAAACGAAAGAATTTCTGAAACAAAAATCTTATATACATCCCGCTTGGTCGCCCCAATCGAACGGTAAATCCCAACCTCTTTGATCCGCCCCAACATGCTCGAACGCATCGTAAAGACAAGATAAATGATCGAAGCCAAAAGCGAGATCAAGATGACGCGAAGTTTTTGCGCGATTTCCGCGTTGAGAGAGATTTGATAGACTGCTCTTGCGTTTTGATATGAGTCCGTCGCGGAAAACCCGAGATCGGTAATATCCGCGATGGCTTGAGAGATGTCGTTCGTATGGAAAAACAATGAGACATTCGTTTCGCTCGACACGTAAGATCCATAGGTTTGGATTAGCATCCGGGTTGCTACTTCCACATAATCTGCATTGTCCATGATCAAAGACCGAATATTGGCAGAGTGATACTTGCCCACCACTTCAGCGCTCACTCCCGAGCCCACGGATATGCTATCACCCAAAGAATATGACGTTTCATCACTCACCAGTACTTCACCCCGGGAAAGAATATCCCGCCCCTCGGCGATGACATAATCACCTGAGGCAACACCTTTGGCGATGGCCATATAACTGATGTTCGTCCGTTTATTGACGAAAGTGAAATTATCATCGGTCATCACGATGATGGGCGATTGGGTGCGAACGATACCCACGATCTCCGCGGCGATCGAAACATTATCTCCCGTAGCACCGATTCTCGCCCCGATCAGATCGCGATGAGAAGATGCGCCTTTATCGACCAGACTCTGATTTTTCAGCAATTGATCAGCGACCCATTCATCAATCACGACCTGGCGATTGTTCTGAGGTAGCTGTCCCACGACCACATTGAGGGTTCCCGCTTCGGACAACTTGATCGGATAGGCACTCATATATGTGCCCGAACTCCAATTATTCTCAAGATCTCCTTGATAGAAATCGGTGTAGATGAGCAAAGTATCAGCTTGGGCAGTATTGAAGTTCAAAGAAGTAATCGAAGACAAAGCCAAAATATCATTGACATCCGCGTACGTAATATCGCGGTTGATGGGCACGGCCACAAGCCCTCGCGCTGTCATGAGAAAGTCTTTATCCCGAACGCCGGAAATGTTCGTGAATGTCGCCAGATTATACGCGATCAACGCTGAAATGACGAAGTATGCCAAAAGGAACATCTTCCCGATTAGTTTGCGTCGCCGAAAGACCTTTTGAAAACCGGCTTTCAAGGTGTCGCGAAAGCGGATAAATGACTTTCTTTGGAAATCGGCGATGATTTTCCCGAACTGGTTGAGATCAAACAAGTGTTGGGTCGCATCAAGCGTTTCCGGCTTCTTGTAGTTTTGATCGAGTAAACGTATTTCCGAATCATCGGTCACATATTTAATTTTTGCTTTTGCATCGGCTTTGATATAAAGCGTATTGTTCGTATATACGACCTTAAGATTCGGAACTTCTTCTTTTTTCTGATCATAGTAATATTCCAATTTGACTGGAAGGTCTGTTTCTTGTTTTTCAAGGTCACGCAAGTAAATGTTGCGCACATCGACGTGTTCCAATGTTCGATTGCCTTCGTTCGTCGAGTCGCTGACGACAACTCCATCCTTCAATTCGATGATGCGGTCTGCATAAAATTGAACCAACGCTTTTTCATGACTGACAAGAATGACCAAACACGTTTGGCTGATCTTCTTGATGATGCTCATGATTTCAAAGGTGTTATTGGCGTCAAGATTACCTGTTGGCTCATCCGCAAGCACTACCTTGGGATTTTTCGCGATGGCCCGGGCGATGGCAACACGTTGTTGTTGTCCCCCCGAAAGGGCTTGGACATTGCGACGGCGATAATTGTACATCCCGACACTCTCAAGGACATAATTGATCCGCTCTTGGACCTTCTCTTTGTTGTAAAGTCCCGCCATGTTCAAACTGATCTCAACGTTCTCATACACCGTTTTATCCGTCAATAAATTATAATTTTGAAAGATATACCCGACATATTTGTTGCGCAAGACGTCCCATTCGTTAGGTTTGTATTTTTTGATGATATTTCCATCAAAATCTATCTCACCTTTTGCAAAACGATCCAGGCCGCCAATGACATTCAGAAGAGTCGTTTTTCCACATCCCGAGGGCCCGGTTAATGCAATCAGACCCGTTTGCGGAAATTCGATCGAAGTGTTGTTGATGACATGGATCTCATTTTGTCGACCCTTATTAAAATACTTGTTCAGGTTTGTAATTTTGATCATCATTGCGCCTCCTTACTCTGCCTTGAGGGACGTTTGGACACTGTCCCTGAAGACCTTGCGGCAGTAACGGCCTGAGATAAGAATCGATATCAACAGCACAATACCGAAGAAAAATAGGTAGTTCCAAAATGTGAATCCCTTCAATCCATACAACAAGCTGTAAGGCGATATCGAATCGAGGTTCTTGATAACCACCGATAATGCGATGAATAAAAGATAACTCATGGAGACGATCATCGCGTTTTCAAAATAGATCATCAGCCGAATCATCATCTGGTTTGCGCCGACCGTTCTAAAAATCGCGTAATCCCGAAGTTTCGTATTGATGATAAGGCGGAATATGATATAGCTTAAGATGGTGCTTCCCAGGATCGAAATCACCAGCACGGCCAACATCCCAATCACTTCAAAGAAACGTATGGCCGCTTCCCAATCATCCACGACATCAAATTGGTTGGGATAGATGACCCTGTATTTTTCCACACCGCCTTCTTTGATTCGAGACAACGTATTTTGCAGGCTTTCCACATTGATGATGACATCCGATGTCGATATCACACTCACTTGATACACATCATCATAGAAAATCTGGTCATAGAGGTATTGGCTGACACGAAGTGTCGAGGGCAACATCCCGAAGAGAATCTCAAGATCGGGAAATTCTTGTGTCACGTAGGCATCCTCAATGATTAACGTCGTCGTCGCAGTGCATGAAGATGGATCGACATCACAGAAATTCGGAGAATACTCACGCCAAATTCCGATTTGATTGTCTGCAAACGATGGACTTGCCACGATTTTGAGATTATTGTAGCGAATTTGCTCATTCAACCAGTACGAAAAATTGCCAATATCGGTTCGATCGGTGGTTAACTCCATATTTTTGGTGAAGAACGGATAGAAAAAGTCGGCCAGCTTGTCATATTCGTTGCCTGAGACAAGTAGATAACTGGCACTGTTTTGCATGCCGATCGATAGAGAAGAAACAACGCCCACTATTTTATATGTGCCAGAAGGTGTGGAATTGAGGGAGCGCACATTCGTTATCTGATACGTTTGATTGAGGATATAACTGAGATATTCATCGTTTTCGAGCATCATTTGAGGAAGCGCGATAACCACATCGTTCTCTTCAACCGGCCACGTGCCATGTAACAATAAAGCGTTATTGAAACTCTCGTCCGCATTTTTGACAAGGGTATCGGGCAAATAGAATACATTCGACAAGTAATAATTGTAGTTATCATTACTTTCAAATGTTTCCAATGAACGATACCAGGCACTGATATCGAGCAAATAATCATCTGCGATGATTGTTTTCACAAGGTTATTACTTCGTATCTGTGCAAGATCCTCGGCAGAAAACGCGCTACGGTCCGCTTTTCGAATCACGAGCCGAGATGCGCTCGTATTATTGAAATACTTGGTCGTCCAATAGTCATTGCCACCTGTATTTGTTATGGCAGCGTTGTATGCCCCGTACACCATTCCGATAAGAAACGAAAAAATGAAGAATACCATAACAAGCAAAATGGTTTTTTTAGGTACGGAGAACAACGTCTTCGCTGCCATTTTGACATGTTCTAGAAGCGAAATATTCTTTTCTCCTTCAGGAATCACGGGCAAATCATCCAACGTCGTTTTCCTGACCACCGTGTCTTCCACAACCTCGCCGTCATAAATCCTGATTTTGCGCGTGGCATAATCTTTGACTTGTTGGAAATCGTGGGTCACGATGATGACGAGTTTGTCCTTCGCGATCTCTTGAAGCAGTTCAATGATTTGATTTGCCGATTCAGAGTCAAGGTTTCCGGTGGGTTCATCCGCAGCGATGATTGGGCAATCCTTGGCGAGCGCTCTGGCGATGACGACGCGTTGTTTTTGACCTCCGGAGAGCTTGGTCGCCTTATGACGCATGTGTTTCTCCAAGCCTACACGTCGAATGATATCTTTCGCGCGTCTGCTGGCTTCTTTGGCACTCACTCCAGCGAGAAGCATCGGCATTTCGACATTTTGCTTGACCGTAAACGAATCTATCAGGTTATAGTTTTGAAAAACGAAGGCAATATATCGTTTGCGGTAGTTTTCCAAATCCGCGGTTGAAAAATAGGATGTCTCCTCTCCGTTGAGATACATTTCCCCTTCTTCATAGGAATCAATTCCCGAAATCACGTTCAAAAGCGTCGTTTTACCCGACCCTGATTCGCCGACAACGGCAACGAACTCATTCACATGCAGTTCGAGATTGACTTTTCTGAGTCCCAGCGCAACCACGCCGTTTGTCGTGTAGTATTTTGATACATTGACAAGTTTAAGCATCGAGTCACCTCACCCAAAATATAAACAAATTATACCATGTTCTTATTGGAGCGCAACTAAACAATGCAAAGCGGTGTAAAAAAAAGAACTTGCATCCAAAATGTTTTGGAGGCAAGTTCACCCTATTGTTAAATCAATGTTCTTAGATGACTTCGATTTGAGCGAAGTCCAGTTCCACCGGTGTTTTCCGACCGAACATGTCCACAAGGACAACCAATTTGCCCTTTTCATCGTCTATTGTATCGATCATACCCATTTGTCCCGAGAAAGGTCCATCGGCGACTTTCACGTTCTGCCCAATTTTTGCATTGAGTTTTTGCACTTGTAGCATTCCGCACTTTTTGAGAATCGGATTGATCTCATCGGGAAGCATGGGAATCGGTTTTGTTCCGCC
>JAQVTV010000093.1 GCA_028699855.1 Candidatus Izemoplasmatales bacterium
GGCAACGATTATTCCGAGTACGGGTATGGCGCGCAAGTTGAGTGAAAGCGACGATATGCGGTTCATAGGCACCTTGAAATCGCTTTTTGACCACCCGCGCATCGAATCCAACGTGATTTTGATCGTCCTGCCCGATGATCTGGTTGATGAAGCATATCGATGTATCGAGCGCGTGGCCGGCGATATGACCCAGCCGAATTCCGGGATTGTTTTGACTTTGCCGATCGATCATGTGAAAGGATATAAATGCTAGGTGACTTGATTCAATGAACTTAATCGTGCTATTTTACGCGGGATTGATGATCGCAACCGGCTTGCTATTTGGCAAAATCGCCAAATACCTCCATCTACCGAATGTGACTGGGTATCTTGTCGGTGGGCTGATCATCGGACCGAGCGTACTCAATATTGTTAAGGAATCCGCGTTTCAAGATCTGGAATTGGTATCTGTCGTGGCTCTGGGATTTATCGCGTTCTCGATCGGAAACGAATTGAAATTGATCTATTTTCAAAGGGTCGGGGCAAGGCCGATCATCATCGCTGTTTTTGAGGCGTTGTTTGGCGTCGTGATCGTGCTGATCGGCTTGGTGGCATATTTTCTTGTCTGGGGTCAGTTGACGCTGGAACATTTCCGTTTTGCTTTGGTGCTTTCCGCGATTGCTGCAGCTACGGCGCCTGCGGCAACGTTGATGGTCGTGCGACAGTATAAAGCGAAAGGTCCGCTTACAGAAACATTGATGAGTGTGGTTGCGATCGATGATTCCGTGGCCATCATTCTTTTCGGGATCATGGTATCGATTGCGAACGCTTTATCGGTACAATCAGGAAACAGCCCGATCATCATCCAAGTATTACGGCCTCTTTATGAGATCTTCGTGTCATTGCTTGTGGGCGGTGGGTTCGGTGCCGTTTTAGTGTTGGGATCTCGGTGGTTTACGGGAAGGGGCAATCGGATCAGTTTGGTCGTCGCAGTGCTTTTTCTCGACCTCTATGTTGTCGGCTTGATCGGTGGATCAGGCTTGTTGTCAGCGATGATGCTGGGAGCCGTGTTCGCTAACTTGAGCAAGAAATATGATGAAATCAATGGTTTGATCTATTTTGTCACTCCACCGATCTTCATTATGTTCTTTGTCTTGAGCGGCGCGGAATTGAATTTGCGTGTCTTGGGCATCGTCGGCATCATTGGAATCATCTATGTTATTTTTCGTGTGGGTGGCAAGATTCTAGGCACGTATGTCGGTAGTAAAATCACCCATGCTCCGGATGTGATTTCACGTTATCTCGGTTATGCTTTGATTCCGCAAGCCGGAGTCGCCATCGGTCTGAGTTTAATTGCATCGCAAGTATTGAACCCCCAAATGGGGGGGCAGATCCGCGCAATCGTCTTATCCGCGACGCTGATTTATGAGTTGATTGGACCTGTCATCACCAAATGGGTTCTCAAGCGTGCGGGGGAAGTCGGCGTCGAGACATAAATCGTGAAAGAAGGTGCATGTCGATTGGAATGGATTAAAATCGGAAAAATCATCAACACACGGGGACTCAAAGGGGAGGTCAAGGTGATATCGTATACGGATTATAAGGATGAGCGATATCTCAGTGAGCCGATCTTTTTGGTTCAAAACGGACACAATACGCCTTTGACAGTGGAATATTATCGCCAGATGCCAAGTCATGACCTGCTTAAATTCAAAGGTTATGATGACATCAATCAAGTGGAAAAGTTCAAAGGTTTGGAGTTATATGCTCATGATCGAAAGATCGATATCAAGGATCCTTCAGTCTTTCATGCACGCGACTTGATCGGTTTACACGTGAGGCAAAACGCGCAAATCATCGGTCATGTCATCGATATCCGCACTTTTCCTCAGGGAGATTATCTCGTCATTTCGCAAGAAGAGGGTAGACAATCGCTCGTTCCTTTTCGCGATGAATTCATCGAGAAACTCGACATTGAAGCGGGTTGGGTGGACATCGTGATGATGGAGGGACTATTATGAAAATCACGGTGTTGAGCCTGTTTCCAGGATTGTTTGACGGCTTTCTTTCTTCATCAATCATCAAACGTGCCATTCAGAAAGAACTCGTCTCCATCGAGATTCTTGATTTTCGTTTGTTTTCCCAAAACAAACACCATCAAGTCGATGACTCGCCTTATGGCGGTGGTGCTGGGATGGTGCTATCTGTGGCACCGATCGTCGCAGCCGTCGAAAGTATTGAAGGCTATCAAGAAGCGAAGAAAATCTTATTGACGCCACAAGGAGCTACTTTGACTCAATCGACAGTGAAGTCGCTGATCGAGGAACGCGATATCATCTTGATATGCGGCCATTACGAGGGCTTTGATGAGCGAATCAGCCACTTTATCGACGCGGAGATTTCGATTGGCGATTATGTGTTGACAGGGGGCGAAGTTCCGGCAATGGTCATCATGGACGCGATGGTTCGTCTGTTGCCGGGTGCTTTAGGAAACGAGGCTTCATTTCAACAAGATTCTTTCTATGAAGGACAATTGGATTATCCCCAGTATACACGCCCATATGATTTTCGAGGATTGAAAGTGCCGGATGTTTTATTGAGTGGAAATCATCAGGAAATCGAGAAATGGCGTCAAGAAGAAGCCACGAAACGCACCGTTGCACGGCGGCCGGATCTTCTGAAAAATGCGGATAAAAAAGATTGATTTCAGAAGCGATCTATGATATAATGACTTCCGCTGTAAGAATGAAATTTATCACCTATTATTCCGCTGGCACTTGTTATGAATGAAGGTCCAAACAAAGGAGTTGACCCACATGTCGCAGCAAATCATCGCTCAAGTCACACAGGAGTTCATCAGAGACAACATTCCTGCGTTTCGTCCCGGAGACACCGTCAAAGTATCGGTTAAGATCACAGAAGGAAACCGCGAGCGAATCCAAATCTTCGAAGGCTTATGCATCAAGCGTCAAGGAGGCGGCGTGAGCGAAACGTTCACCGTACGCAAGATCTCCTATGGGATTGGTGTGGAACGCACGTTTGCGGTGCATTCACCCGTCATTGACAAGATTGAAGTTGCCAGATTCGGCAAAGTAAGACGCGCACACCTCGGATACATCCGTGGCCTGTCCGCAAAAGCCTCGCGCATCAAGGAAAGACGCTAGTCAAAACCTGAAGACGATTCGCCGACAGTGTGCGAATCGTCTTTTGTTTTTCGACCGATGAAGCTCTTTTTTCGGCGATTCATGAGAGGTCATGACAAAAATGAAAATTTTTACATTTTCTGACATATACATTGAAAACCGCTTACATAAGTGATACAATATCATCAAGAATGAGGATGTGAAGGGTTGGGATCAATATGAATAAAGCGACTATCTATAATGTTGCCTATGCGGCGAATGTATCATTGGCGACCGTTTCGCGAACCTTGAATAATCCGCAAAAAGTGAAGCCGGAAACCCGGGAACGCGTTTTGCGTGTGATCAAGGAACTCGGCTATAAACCCAATGCTTTCGCGAAAGGACTCGCGAGCAAGAAGAGCACGACGGTAGGCGTGATCGTACCGGATATGTCTCGTGCATCCGTCGCCGAGATGTTGAATGGCATTGCGGTTGAAGCGCGCAAGTACAGTTACTCATTGCTCATCTACGTCATGAAAGACGAAATTTCCGATGAGCCTGAAGTACTCAGAGAGGTCGTCGCAAGTCAGGTCGATGGCATTCTCTATTTGAATGACGAGATCAATGAAGACCAATATACCTTGCTCAATACGATCCAAGAGGAATACAAAGTACCCATCGTGCTTGCCAATACGCTTTATCCCTATGACAACAAGCTCGTAACGGTATGTATCGATTATTTCAAGGCAGCATATGAGCTCACCAAGCGTTTGATCGGAGAAGGACGCAAGGATATCTATCTATTGACTACGGCCCGCAAATACATGGTGAACGATCTCAAAGAAGAGGGTTACCTCAAAGCGATCAAAGAAGCGGGGCTTCAACCGAAGGTTGTGCGCACGAGCGGGGATATTTCCGTGAATACGATTCATTTCAACGAGCTGTTCCGCGAAGGCGTGACCATCGATGGTGCTGTCGCGGTTCGGGATTCGATCGCTGTCAGTTTTGTGAACGCCATCGTCGAACATCATCGCCGGATTCCGCAAGATATCTCGGTTTATGGCTTCCAGAATACGAAATATGCTTCTTTGTCACGACCGAAACTATCGACGGTAGATGTTCCGATCATCGACATCGGTGCCAAAGCAATGGCTTTGCTAAAAAAAGAGATCGACGGCGAGCCGATCGACATCAAGTTCAACGTCTTGCCGCATAGCATTATCGAACGCTCGACAACTCAATTCAGCGAAGAATAAGTCCAGTAGAATACAGTCTCCCTTGTTCAGAGATTCGGTGGTTGGTGCGAACCGAAAGGAACCGTATTCGAATTACACTTAGGAGCATCTGCCACGGCAGACGGTGAATCCGTTATCTTTCAAGCGCACCCCAAGGGGTGAATTAAGGTGGTACCGCGGTGAATCAATCGTCCTTTGACAAGGGCGATTTTTATATTACGAACGAAAGAGGGTTTTGATGATGAACTTAGTGGAAGAATTAAAGTGGCGGGGTCTGCAATACCAGATCACGGATCCGGAACTTGAAAACGAATTGAACGAAGGCCAACTCACATTTTATCTCGGCGCAGATCCGACAGCGGATAGTTTGCATATCGGCCATCTTTTGGCCTATCTCGTCGCGAAGCGCCTAGAACAACATGGGCATCGTCCTATTCTTGTCATTGGTGGCGGAACGGGATTGATCGGCGATCCGAGTTTTAAAGAAAACGAACGTCAGTTGCTTTCGATCGAAGAGAGCATGACGAACGCAGACGGCATCATTAGACAAGTCAAACAACTGCTCCCGAACGCACGTATCGTCAACAACTACGATTGGTTGTCGGGGTTGAACGCGATCGAGTTTCTGCGCGATATCGGCAAGCATTTCAACATATCTTACATGATTGCCAAAGAATCCGTGAAATCACGAATCG
>JAQVTV010000094.1 GCA_028699855.1 Candidatus Izemoplasmatales bacterium
CGTTCAGCCAACGAGACGGCGGAGCGCATCGCATCGGATATCGGGGATGATATCGTTGATCGGATCGACTCATTCATGAGCGTTCCGATCGACAATAATGAAGTGGGCGCAGCGCTGATCGAACGAGGCGTCGTGAATCTGGATGATCCGGATGAGAGAGAACGCTTCTTTGTCAGCGTCCTTTCCTCATCTTTAGGAGATGTGGCCTATAGTTTCAGCTATGGAACGGAAACCGGCGAATATTACGGTGCCCGCAAAAACGCAAGCGGCGTCATTGAAATCATGATCAACAACAGCGATACAGGCGGGTATTCCTGGTACTATGAAGTCACAGACGATTTGACCGCGGGGGACCGGGTATTAGTCGCAGGGTTGTTTGATGTGCGGACGAGACCGTGGTATATCGCGGCCAAGGAAACCGATGAAACGGTGTTTTCATCGATATACAAGCACTTCGTCATGCCGGACTTGACGGTGTCTGCGGCGATATCGATCAAGGATGGCGGTGGCAACGTCGTCGGCGTGCTCGGGACACACATCATTCTTTCACGTTTGAACGGGTATCTAGATGATATCAAAGAAGCGACCGGGGCGCACGCGATGATCGTGGAACAGGCGACAGGGAACATCGTGGCCAATTCGATCGGGTTTGACAATTATGTCCTGATCGATGGAACGACTTTTGCCCGTGTGAATATCTTTGATGCGGGATATGAGGCGTTTCATCAGGCCTATCGTCAGTATGTGGATGAGGAAACGGCTTATTCTCGCCTTAATCACATCAATGATCCCTGTTTCTTCAGTGTAAAGCCATTCACCGAATCAGGGGTGGATTGGCTAATCATCTCCGCGGTGCCACAATCCATGTTTTTGGGGGTTGTGTACAAAAATATGATTCTGACCATCGGTCTAGCCAGCGCGTTCATTCTTCTAGCTATCGTGGTTTACCTCGTGATCGTCAATCGTCTCTTTCATCCCTTATCACAACTGCATGAAGCGACAAAGGGGTTCTCCAACGGATATTTCGGGGAACGAATCAATAATTTCCGCAACAACGAAATCGGCAGAATCAGTCGATCGTTCAATCTCATGGCAGATACGATCGAGTCTTTTGTGGCAACCCTGGAACAACAGGTCACGAGCCGCACTTCGGAGTTGGCCGATGCCAACGAGTCCTTGAATGAAAGCAGAGAGCAGCTTCGATTGATTTTGGATTCGACGGCAGAAGGCATTTTCGGGATCGATGAAAACGGCATCTGTACCTTCATCAACAATAGTGCGCTTGAATTACTCGGGTTGGATGAGTTAGAGCATATGGTGGGCAAAGATATCGATGAGATCATCGATCGATGCGGGATCGACGGCCGACCGATCGAGAGCATCAAAGCGATACTGCTTCAGGCATTTGTCAAAAAAGACGGGGTGCATTGCGCAGATTTGGGTGTTGGCAAAAGCGATGGCTCATGCATTCATATTTCCTTCCATGCCTACCCGCAAGATGTGCATGAAGAGATTGACGGCGTCGTCGTTTCCTTTATCGACGTGACCGATTCGATCCAAAAACAAGAGGAAATCATGCGCATGAGTGTGACGGACTATTTGACGGGACTATATAACCGCCGGTATTATTCCGAAGCATTGGACCAACAGGACAAAGCGCATGCCTATCCACTGGGAATCATGATGATCGACATGAATGGATTGAAAGTCATCAATGACGCCTACGGTCATATGGCCGGAGATGAAGCCATCGTGAAGATCGCAGAGATTCTATCCGCATCCGTGCAAGCCCAAGATGTCGTCGCTCGAATCGGTGGCGATGAATTTTCGATCATGTGTCCCAACACATCGAAATCGACCATGGATGAGTTGATCAGGCACATCCTTGATCAAGTGGATAAGACAGAGGTTCAAGGGATCCGCTTATCCATTTCGATCGGATATGATTTGAAGACATCAGAGCGTACAGAGTTGAGAGAAAGCATGAATATCGCAGAAAACATGATGTATCGCATGAAACTCGTCGAGGGAAAGCAAGCGAGAATCAAAGCGGTCGAATCGATACTCAATACTTTGACATCCCGATATGCGCACGAAAAAACCCACTCCCGAAAAGTCAGTCGCTTGGCAAAAGCGATGGGCAAGGCGATGGATTTGGATGAATATAGCATCCAAAAACTGGAGTTGGCGGGGTTGTATCACGATATCGGCAAGATCGGCGTTCCGAGCGACATCATCCTCGCACCGAGGAAGTTGACGGAAGCGGAATTTGATATGATCAAGGCGCATACGCGCTACGGATATCAGATTCTGAGATCCGCCGATGAGTATGCCCACATCGCGGATGAAGCTTTGTACCATCATGAACGATATGACGGAAGTGGTTATCCGGATGGCCTTAAAGGCGATGATATCCCCGTGTTTTCGCGAATCATCGCAGTCGCGGACGCCTTTGCGGCCATGACAACCGAAAAGCCGTACCAGGCGAAAAAATCTTTGGAAGATGCGATTCAGGAATTGAAAGCAGGCGCGAACCATCAGTTCGATCCGGAAATCGTAGAGATCTTTCTTGAGAAAGTGCTGAGTCAGGAGACGGATGGATCGCTTCTGACGCCATGATCATATTGAGTATGAAAACGATCCGTCATATCATTTATCCACAATAGCATCATCATCTATGCGCATGAGGAAGGGTTTGCGACATGAACAAAGCCATCATTTATTACTTTACCGGTACTGGCAACACGAGAATCGCGAGCGAAATGATCGAAGCCCATTTGAAAAGATCTGGGTTTTCAGTGACGCTTTTCGAGGTACGGAGGCATCGCGACGCAATGCCTGACCCGAACGATTTCGATGTGGTGGGCTTCGGCTACCCCATCCATGCGTTCAATCCGCCTAGACTATTCTTGAAAACGATTCAGACTCTGCCCCGTGTGGCGAAGCATAAAACCGCATTCATCTTCAAGACTGCGGGAGAACCCTTTCCTTTGAATCGTGCATCGAGTTGGGGTGTAATCCGGGCGTTGAAAAAGCAAGGATATGATATTTTGATGGATCGCCATCTGCTCATGCCGTATAATATTCTGTTCCGCTATCCGGAATCGCTTGCGAAACACATGGTTATCCATACAAATCACATGGCGGAGTTGATCGCACGCGATGTCATCCATCAACGCAGAACACCGATCATCATCCATCCTTGGACATGGGTTGTGATGATGATCATGCGGATCCAATGGGTTGCGGCGAAAGTCAACGGCCCATTGTTCATCCCGAAGAAGCGCACATGCATCCAATGCGGAATCTGCCAAAAGATGTGTCCTTCTGATAATATCACTTTTGATTCGGGATATCCCAAGTTCGGCTTTGATTGCTCGATGTGCATGGGGTGCGTGATGTATTGCCCGACGGACGCGATCCGTCCGGGTTTGATCACCCCCTTGCGCGTGAATGGAGCGTATGATTTCCCGCGATTGATGCAAAATGGTGAACTGTCCGATGAGTGTATCAATGAGACAACCAAAGGCTATTTTCGTCTGTTTCGGAAATATTACCGGGTGACCCAACAAGAGATTGACCGGATGCGCGAAGAACTAGACAGATAAGGCTTGAAGTATAAGTGCACGGCGCGAGCAATCGCGCTCTTTTCTTCGTGTGCGCAAATGATGCGCGACCTATGATATCTACAACTCATACAAAGGGTCGAACGGGGGGTGGATATCATGTGATTGTTTCGTGATATGTATGAAAGCGAATGAATATATTAAACATTCTAACATAATTGTTTTTTTGCCTATTTGTCGATATTTTATTGACTAACGCTTACATTCTTGTTACAATATGGTCGAATTATGTAAGTGTAGTACATTATTATGCGGAGGGCAATTCATGATTACGAAAAAAATGCTCGTTTTTGCGCTGTTCGGTTTGTTCCTTGTGTCGTTGGCAGCCTGCGATAATACATTCTATCGCGGCACGGTGATTTCGACGGACTCGGAACGCACCCAACTATACGTAGGTAACTATGATGGTGGGTTAGGACACGCATGGCTGGATGAGGTCATCACTGCCTTTGAGGTCGAGTACCCGGAAGTCCAAGTGATCGTCAACAATGAAAAGGATTTGTACAGCGACTCGAACTTGTTGTCGAATATGCAGAACTACACCAATGATGTATATTTTCTCAACGGCATCACCTATAGCAATTTTGTTGCGCAAAATCGCTTGGCGGAAATCACGGATATCGTGACTAAAACCATTGATACCGAAGAGCGGTCCATTCTCGATAAGATGAATCCCACTTTGGCGGATTATTATCAAACGGCTAGCGGCAAATATTATGCAGTACCCTTTTTCGATGCCATATTCGGTTTAGTGTATGATGTCGATTTGTTTGAAGAAGAGGGATTCTATTTCAATACGAACGGTTTGATGATCGCATTCGATGAAGATCATACGACGCGCTCTGCCGGACCGAACGGAGTTTTCGGGGATTATGACGACGGGCTGCCCGCGACGTATTCTCAATGGCAAACGCTTGTGAGAAACATGAAACTGTTCGGCATCTCTCCTTATATATGGACGGGATACTATGATTATTATCGGATGCGTTATCTCACTTCCATCTGGGCGGATTACGAAGGCAAAGACAACTTTGATCTCAATTTCTCGTTCTCCGGCGAATACCAGTTTCATGAGGATAGCGTCATGACACCGATCGATATCCAAAATGGTTATCGCCTGCAGGAACAACGCGGTAAACTCTATGCGTTGACCTTCGCGGAAGAGATCATCAAGAGCGGATTGTACACGCCCAACTCCTTTGATACAGTCAATACGCATACCATGGCGCAACAGGAATTTCTGTTGAGCGCCGTGACATCCAACCGCATCGCGATGATCGTCGAAGGCGGCTGGTGGGAAAACGAGGCGAGAAGTTTCTTCAACACCATGGCCAAAAACTATGGTTCAGAATATGGATTCGGTGAAAGACG
>JAQVTV010000095.1 GCA_028699855.1 Candidatus Izemoplasmatales bacterium
GGTGGGATGCAACTCGTCTTGTGTCGCGGTTCGTGTCATCGTCGCGACATCCTCGTGATCATCATGTCACTCATCGCGATTTTCTTAGTGCTCCTGACGTATCCGCTCGCACGTGCGGGAGGCGAGATTTTCACCATCGACGGTGTCTTCATGCTGGGTCTGTCATTTCGCATCGATATGCTTTCTTTCACGATGCTTCTGATCACGTCCATCATTTGGTTTCTGGTCATGGTCTATGCGCATGAATACATGAAAAAGGAAAAAAAGAGCAATCGTTTCTTTCTCTTTATGTCGATGACTTATATGTCGGTGCTCGGCGCGATGACTGCAGGAGACTTGCTGACACTGTTTCTGTCCTTGGAAATCATGACGATTTCCTCTTACATCCTCGTCGTCCACGTCCAGGAAGAAGAATCCTATTCTGCAGGCTACAATTTCATCATCATGGGTTTGATCGGCGGATTTTCGATTTTGATCGCACTTTTGTTGATGCAACATCACGTCGGTGATCTGAGTTTTTCTTCGGGTATCGCCTCATTGGCCGGAATGGGACCTGTGAAATATTGGATTTTCGGTCTGTTGACCATGGGCTTCGGCATCAAAGCCGGGATGGCGCCTTTGCATGTGTGGCTGCCCCGGGCACACCCGGTGGCCCCGACGCCTGCGAGCGCTTTGCTTTCGGGCATCATGATCAAGGTGGGAGCGTATGGCATTCTCAGAATCGCCATCAGCTATTATTTCCCGCCCAAAGGCGGACTGGATCCCGAACTTTTGTGGGCGATTGCCGAACCGATCGGGACGGCCATCATCTGGCTCGGGATCGTCACGATGGCGGTTGGGGTGTTTCTGGCGCTCCAACAAGCCAACATCAAGAAGATGCTCGCCTATCATTCCATCAGCCAGATGGGGTACATTTTGATGGGCATCGGCGTCGCATTGTACTTAGGACCTAAAGGCGCGATGGGTTATACCGGTGCGCTTTACCACATCATCAATCACGCGCTGTTCAAGTCGTTGTTGTTCATGGTCTCGGGTGTTGTCTTCTTTCATACCCGGGAGACAGATATGTACCAATTGGGCGGACTCTGGCGCAAACTGCCTTTGACGACGGTGGTGTGCCTCATTGCCGCACTTGGAATCAGCGGTATGCCTTTGTTCAACGGCTTCATTTCGAAATCGATCTTGCATCATGGAATCGTGGAGGCATATCAGTACGGCGATCGCATGTTCTTCTACGCCGAATTGATCTTTATCGCGATCAGTGCCGGAACCGTATGCTCGTTCATCAAACTGTTCTATTACGTGTTTTTAAGAAAACTGCCGCAGCGATTTCAATCGATCAAAGCGACATATAACTGCCTCGATACCGCGATTGTAGCGGTTGCCGTCCTGATTGTGGCAATCGGAGTTTTCCCCCGCTTCATTCTCGATTATTTGATTGTGCCCCAGTTACAGAATTTGGCTTATGATCCGACTTTCATCACCCAACACATCATCCCGCTCAGATTTTTCACCTGGACCGAGTTTGGGAACATGGGACTGATTTTTGGTCTGGGTGCTGTCTTATTCGTCATCGGCACGAAACTGCATCTCTTCCACTTGAAGTTGCCGAAGTGGCTGAAACTCGAGTTTCTCTTGTTCTATCCATTGAATCTCTTATTGCGTGGCGTATGCAGAATTATGTACGGCAGAAAATGCCCGGTCGACCAGAATGTGATGGCCCGGATGAAAGTACTGCATAACGAGGATGTCGGTTTGATCGAGCGCTTCATCGTGATGACGGATGTCTTGAATCGCAGATTCGAACGCTCGATCATCAAAAGTGACGCGCTACTCTACACTTTGTTCATCACGATCGTCCTGATCGTGATGGCTATTGCCAGATGGTTATAAAAATCCATAATTAGAAGGAGAAGAAAATGGCTTCAGAATCGACGAAAAAGAGAATTGAGCTTGGACGGGATTTCATCCGTTTCGATATGACCGAAGAAGGAGAGCCTTCTGACCAGCAACAAGGCTTGAAACAACCACCGCTCACCAAGGAGAAAACGCAAACCGAAACTATTCAACTACCCCGCGATTTTTCGCGCATCATCAAGTCCAACCAACTTTATGAATGTATGATCCATCGCGAGAGCCATCGTGTCTACACTGATGAAAAGGTCAATCTCACCGAGTTGGCGTTTTTGCTCTATATGACTCAAGGCGTGAAATCGATTCGGGGGAATCATTACGCGACCTTGCGGGTGGTTCCCAGTGGGGGTGCCCGGCACGCCTTTGAATCCTATGTGGTAGTCCGCAAGGTCGAAGGTCTGAACGAGGGCATCTATCACTACCTTCCCTTATCCCATGAACTTGAACATGTTGCTTCGCTTCCCGATATGACATCCCTCATGAATGATGCGCTTTTGGGCCAAAAATGGGCGCTCAAGGCTAACCTCATCTTCTTTTGGAGTGTGGTACCCTATCGCGCTGAGTGGCGTTACTCTTTCATGGCGCACCGCATCTTGCTTGTCGATATCGGTTATGTGTCGCAAAACCTTTATCTCGCTTCTGAAGCACTGGGACTGGGCACCTGTGCCATCGGCGCGTTTGACCGCAGTATCTGCGATCAATTGCTCCAATTGGACGGCAAAGAAGAGTTCACGATATTGGCAAGTCCGGTGGGCACGGTAAGCAAACGAAACAAGCAGGATGAAGATGCGTTCTATGCGTTTCTCAAACAAGCAGACCACGACAAATCGGAATGATATTCGATGAGATATTGACTTCAAAACAAGCTTGGTATATGATGACAGTTAGCGTCAAGAAATGGGTGATATGATGATCGATGTATTGAATCTGACCAAAATATATCAAAGTGGCAAAGGCGTGTTCGACGTCACCTTTTCGGTTCAAAAAGGGGAGGTTTTCGGTTTTCTCGGTCCGAATGGAGCGGGAAAGACGACGACGATCCGCCAATTGCTCGGGTTTACGAATTCCGATTCGGGTGAATGCCGGATCGACGATATGGACACCAGAAAAGCTGCCGCGGTCATTGCGCGCGAACTGGGGTATATTCCAGGAGAAATCGCTTTTTTTGAGCATATGACCGGTACACAATTTTTAACATTCATGGCGCAATTGCGCGGTATCGATACCCCGAAGCGCAGGGAAGAGATGATCGAGCGTTTCGAGCTCGAAACCCATATGAAAATCCGCAAGATGTCAAAAGGGATGAAACAGAAACTGGCATTGGTTGCGGCTATGATGCATGATCCATCAATCCTCATCCTCGATGAACCGACGAGTGGCCTTGATCCTTTGATGCAAAAACGTTTCATCGATTTGATCTGCGAGGAAAAACGAAGAGGAAAGACGATTCTGATGTCATCCCACCAGTTCGAAGAAGTGGAACGGACATGCGAGCGGGTCGCGATCATCAAGGATGGCAGAATCGTGACGGTGGCCTCAATATCCCACCTTCAGGAACAAGTCCGCAAAACGTTTCGCGTAGGCTTCGCTTCAGAGGAAGATGTCAGGGAGATGCAAAAGACGAAGCTCGATCTCAAAGTCATCGATGATCATACATGCCTCATCTATATTCAAGACAATTACACCGATGTGTTGCAGGCGTTGGCCAAACGTCAAGTGACCAGTATGAAAAGTCTTGATGAATCACTCGAAGAGGTTTTCATCGGATTTTACGGAAAGGAAACTCACTAAGATGTCGTGGGCACTGTTCAAGGCGAATATTCGCAATAATGGTTTGATTTGGAGCATTATGACGTGTGTATTTATCATGTATTTCGCGATCATTCTGGCCATGTATGATCCCGAATATCTAGAACTGATGGACCAACTTCTCGCTTTGTTTCCCGAAGCGCTGATCAAAGCGATGAACTTCGATCAATTGGGTACGACGCTTTTCTCGTTCATGAGCGGCTATCTGTACGGATTTTTGGTCTTCTTGTTTCCGATGGTCGTTTCCGTGGTTGTGAATCACCGACTGATCGCCACACAGGTCGATTCCGGGTCGATGGCATTTCTGCTTTCAACCCCCAATTCGCGCACGAAAATCATCGTGACCCAAATGGTTTTCAGTTTTGTTTCCAACATCTTGATGTTTGCGATTTATACCGGAATTGGGCTGTTCTTCGCGGAGGTGCTTTATCCTCAAGAAATGGCAGTAGGTCCCTTTTTATTGCTGAATGTATATGCGATGGTGCTCTATCTCGTGATCGGGGGGATCGGATTTTTCTTTTCCGTCGTGGCCAATGACAAATCGGTGAGTCTCGGTTTTGGTTTGGGTATTCCCGTTGCTTTTCTCATTTTCCAGATGCTCTCCAGCGCCGATGATGATCTATCATTCTTTCGCTATCTGACACTCTTCACCTTGTTCGATCCCAGTCGTGTGGGAGTCGACAATCTTGCCATATGGGTCCGCATCCTGATCATGATCGGTGTGGCATCCATTCTCTATATGGGCGCGATCATGGTGTTTCGGAAGAAGAATCTGTACATCTAGTTTCTCTTTTCAAAGAGATGCTTCACGTTTTGCGCATGAGCATCGCGAGTATCCCTCATCCACAAACCACCGAATGGCTGCTATCCAAGGCCAAATCGGTGGTTTTTTATGATGTATTCATGTATAATGAAAGTATCCAGAAACCATACGAAAAGGAGATAGAACCATGGTCAATCATTCGAGAGGAGTTCTCGCCAAGGATATCACCGCGCCAGATGCGAAAAACGCTAAAATCAAAGTCTTGATCGGTCCCGATGAAGGTTGGGACAACCACGTCATGCGCGAAATCATCGTGGATAGTGGCGGTTGTACACCGCATCATCAACATGCTTGGCCGCATATCAATTACATATTGGAAGGGGCCGGCGCATTGAGGATGGAAGAAGATGTATTTCCCGTCGTTGCCGGTTCATACGCCTATGTTCCCGCACACACCATGCATCAGTTTCA
>JAQVTV010000004.1 GCA_028699855.1 Candidatus Izemoplasmatales bacterium
AACTCCCCCTTCAACGCCTTCCAAAGTGACTCAAGGAGAGCCCGCGATTTCGCTCCAAGACTTAATCGATCTTGAAGCGCCTCACTATTCAGATGATACCGACCTTTTCGATCAAAAAGTGGAGACAAACGCTGATGAAGAGGTGACCGGAATTCCGATAACGCACATCATCGAGAAAACCGATGTGCCTCAAGTGGAAGACAACCCCGTTCATGATCCGACAACGCCTATATCCGAAGAATCACTCACACCCGAAAAGCAGAAGGTTCAAAAAGCCGATCTCGGACCATATCATGTCCTGTTTCGCAAGGAAGACCGTCAGTGGTTTGTCAAGCGTGAAGGGTCGGACAAGGTGTTGCGTGTGCTCCCCAGCCAACGGGAAGCGATCGCCTTCGCGACTATCAAGGCCCTGACCCAAAATGAAAGTTTCATCATCCACAATCAAGACGGAAGCATCAAAAAGAGATAACCATATCGCGACGCTGCTCAGCGTCGTTTTTTTTACAACAAAACACGGATTTCGATTGTTTATATAAGTGAAACAATCAAAGATATGTCCAAACCAGGTTCCGGGTGGTACAATAGTCTCATGAAAGGGTGAGACTATTGTCAAACCAACTGAACCGCTTGGTACGCCAACTTCAAGCTGGCGACCCATCCGTTTTCGACCAAATCTATCATTTGACCTATCGGAAAGTCTTTTTTGTCATCGTTCCGATTCTGGGTGATCGCTCTCTCGCAGAAGACATTATGCAAGACACCTATATGCGCATGCTGGAAACCCTGCACTCATATAAAGAAAAGAATTTCCTTGCGTATCTGATCACTATCGCCAAAAACTTGGCGATCAATGAATATCATCGACGCAAACGATTCGAACCAACAGAAATGATGGATGATGATCTGACACACTATGGATATGATCAACTGATTGAGACTTCGCTTGTTCGAGAGGAAATCATCCGCGAAGCGCTTTCGATTTTAGAATCCACAGAGAGAAACATCGTGCTCCTGCACGACGTTGAAATGCTGACGCATCGAGAAATCGCTTTGATCATGGACAAACCCCTCGGCACAATCACGTGGATGTATGCGCGGGCAGTCCAAAAAATCAGAAAACACATCCGGGAGGAGTAGTCATGCGATATCGCCAATTTAAGAGATTACTTGCGGAAGAAATCCGCTTTGATGTGCCGAGCAATGATTACTTGCTCAACCACGTCCATGAATTCTATTCTCCATCAACAACGCCTCAACCACAACTTTGGAGACGCTTTTTGGTCGCAATGTTATCCTTTTGCACGCTGTTACTCGTGGGATGGTTCATCTATGGATACCACACACCATTCGCGGTAATCACACTGGAAATCAATCCCGCTGTCGAAATCACAATCAACCAGTTTCAGCGCGTCATCCGTGTGGATGGAATCAATGAATCAGGAGATCAATTGATCGCACAAGCCAAACACAGAGGTTCGCTCAACACCGTGCTTCAATCAATGATTGAAACCGGTGAAACGCTCGGATTCATCGATGAAAGCGGTGATTATGCCCTCCTAGGTATCCGTGCCAATTCGTATCAGAGCGAAACGAAAATCACCACATATCTGAATCAAATGCTCGAATCTCCTTCGATCACATATGTCATTCTCCAAAAACATACCGTCACAGAAGAGATTCTCTATTCGGGATTCGCGCTCGCCTCTTCCAATTACAGAGGTGACGCGCAAGCCGCTCCTGCACAAACCCAACCTGCGACTTATTATCCCTATATCGGCGCGAGCCCCGATTTTGAGTCAAACTTTGATTCGATCATCAATGATGAGTTCGAAATCATTCAAACTTATAACGAAGTCGATTTTCTCACCTTAGCCGAACAATTGCATCTGACAGAGGCACGGCTACAGTTATTGATGCAGATCATGGTTCAGGAAGATGCCTATCCATCCATCAGTACGCTGATTGCGCTGAACCAACTCGATCTAAGCGAACTGATTGAGCGTTTTATGAATCCTGATAATCCTGAGTAATGTGATATTCAACCAAATAAATGCATAAAATCAAAGCACGCCTCTCAGGGCGTGCTTTCAAATTCCAATAGATTCTTTTTTTTTGTAATATCTCCCAGCGATTGCATAAATGAGAATGAAACCGATGATTACGAGAAGCAATAGCGGAATCATGTGCACACCATTGGGTAGCTGATTTAACAGTGGTATGGGGCCCCCGAAAAACGGGTTCACCATCAAAAACATGTTGTTCGCGCTCGGATCGATCCACAGATTTCCGATCATCGCCCAGATGGTCATGAGCACAGCTCCGACAAGCAAACGGTACCAACGTTTCGGATTGAATACACGCTCACCGGAGGCAATCATGAAACACGGCAGAAACACCAGCAGGAAGTGGACAAGAAGACTACGGAGCATCGGAAATGTGAATACCAATGGGTCGCCATAAATCATACCCGAAGGATATAGAATGACCGCCAGCCCACCCATGATCGACGTCGAATAGATGAAATCTTTTGCAGGCTTGATGTTCAGCCAGATGACCAGTGGCAGCAACACGTTGTTCACGCCGCACAGCTGAAAAGAAATCAATGTCCGAAAATCCCAGAATGGATGCGAATAGCTGGATACAGCTCCGATGGTGTGCCACTCCCATATGAACAAAGCCTCTCCGGCATATTTAAGGAATATCATGATGAAACACGAAACGAATACAAAGAACCGTTTTGTTTGTGCACTTCTGTTCAACATCAGACGCATCAACACAAAGAATAAAATCGCGCCGACTAGAACATACAGAAAATGAGGCCATTTCAACAAGTATTGTTCCGGGGAATCGTCCATTCCAGAACTTGTAAAAAAACGTGACAATATCATGAATAATTTCACCCTCACTCAATTGATTCCAAAGATATTATAGTATATTTTGGGAATAATCGTACATATTCATCATATTGTCATAAGAAATTAGTAGAGATTTATATGTTCATACATGATTCAAACATGATTTTTCGATGCGAAAAGCAGATTTTGACCTTATCCCTTGATCGCCCCGGAGGACAGACCGGAAATGAAATATTTCTGTAACAGCAAATAGAAGCAGACCACAGGCAACATCGCCAAAGTAGTCATCGCAAACACGTATCCCCAATCCGTTCGGTTGTGCGCTTGAAAAAACATGGTGATTGCAACGGGCAACGTTCGGATTTGATCCCATTTAAGAATCGCTTGCGACCACCCTAACTCTTCGAAGGGAAAGAGGAAATTCAAGATACTGATGGCAGCAATGGCAGGAGAAGCCATGGGAAGAATGATGTATCGATACACAGAGAAAATACTGCCTCCATCAATCAGAATCGATTCATCTAACTCTGTCGGAATATTGTCTTCTATATAGCCACGAAGCAAGAAGGTCGAGAATGGAGTGACCCAGGCTGAGTAAAATAGAATCACGCCCCAAAGATTATTGATGAGCTTCAACCTTGCGGCGAGTTCGAATTGGGGAACAATCAAGGCCAAACCCGGCAGCAACATAATGGAAATGATGAAACCATAAATGATTTTTTTCCCTGGAATGGCTAGACGGGCAAACGCATATGCTAGCAGCGAAGCGACAATGATCGATATCAATACTGTCATCAATGAAACGAAAAGCGTATTGCCCAAATAGCGGAAGAAGGCTGTATTATCGAGTATATAGCGATAATTGGAAATGGTGATTTCATGGACTTGTGGAAACAATACGGGTGGATAGAGAAATGTTTTTGCGTTTTCTTTGAATGATGAAATGATCATGTATAACATAGGTAATACCATCACCAATGCGCCTAATACGAGCAATAAATAATTCATAATCGTATGTTTCCCAAACCATATCCACCATCTTCGAGGAGAATGTTTGATTTTGCTCATCATCGTTCTAGCCTCCGGTTTCTGGATCTGAATGAAAATAGTATGAGTGTGATAACCATGATTATGATGGCGATGATCACCGATAATGCAGCCGAATATCCCATATTCAACGCCTCAAATGTCTGAAAATACATCCATGTCAAAACAACCTCAGTTTGATGCGCCGGATTACCGTTTGTCAATACAGTGATGGGCGTATACGTATTGAACGCGCCTATGACGAGCATGGTGA
The DNA here is from genome assembly GCA_028699855.1 of Candidatus Izemoplasmatales bacterium. GTDB lineage: Bacteria > Bacillota_I > Bacilli_A > Izemoplasmatales > Hujiaoplasmataceae > JAAYZB01. The sequence continues at coordinate 4,156 of JAQVTV010000004.1, forward strand.
TGACGAACAGCATAGTACCACGAATATTCGGCAGAGTAATATGAAAAAATCTTTGGGATTTGTTTGCCCCATCAATCGAGGCTGCTTCATATTGCTCCTTGGGAACCGCTTGGAGGGCAGCCAAGAAAATCACCATGTTCCAGCCGATTCCTTTCCATATGCCAAGTAGCATGGCGGCAAACAACGCTGACCATCTGGAACTCAACCAGCCGATGGGGCGAGAGGTGAGCTTGAGTATATCCACAATGAAATAATTGAGCAACCCGAAATTACTGAAGATATAGCGGAAGAGAAGGGCAACCACAACCCATGATGAAATGACCGGTAGATAGTAGACGAGTCGGAATGAGACGCTGAAACGTTTGATCCCATGAATGAGAACAGCAGCGAATAGACCGATTATGATTTGGATGGGAACCGTGACAGCGGCGTAAACGAGCGTGTTTTGAATGGCGATTTTTGCGATCGGATCTTTCAAAACAGTTATATAGTTATCTAGAAACAAAAACGTAGATGTTTGCATATAACCGATTTTCCAGTCAAAAAAACTCATCACGATCATCTTGATCATTGGGTATATCGTAAAAAAGAGGACAAACAAAAGCGGTGGCAGAAAGAGAATGCATACTCTCCAATCAAATACGAATTTACGCCTGATTTTCATCTTGTCTATCCTCCTCACATATTTCATCACATGAAGATGATGCAGAATCATATAATCAATATCAATCATATCATATCTGCATCATCTTTTTCTAGAGTTTTAGTCGCCTAAGAGGGCGTCGATTTCTGCGGCCGCTTCATCGAGGGCAACCTGAACGGTTTTCACTCCCGTGATAGCCAACGCAACTTTGGTTGCAATGATGTCTTCAACTTGACTCCATTCTGGAATAACGGGTCTGGCCTTAGCTGTTTGCAAAGCTTGAGCAAACACGGGGAGCAGTGGCATAGCCGCAATGGCTTCAGCATCTTCAAGCGCTTCGAGGTTGACAGGCATCTGTCCCACTTTTGCCATTTCCACTTGCGCGTGTTTATCAGTCATAAACTGGACAAATTTCCATGCAGCGGCTTTCTTGGCATCACTCGAAGGCTTGAACAACATGAAATTCTCTCCTCCAAGGACACTGATTGATCCTGCACTTCCAGCGGGTAATGGTACGGCGCTGTAATTGATACCTGCTGACGTGTTCGATGCCCCTCTCCAGGGTCCATCAAGCTGCATGGCGTACAATCCACTCGCCCAGCCATCTGTGTCTCCTACGGCTCCGGGATCCATGGATGGGCCTGCGAGTGCGCCTTCTGAGTAAAGATTCCTGAGTTCTTGGATGACAGCGACATTCGTGGCACTGTTGATGTACCCGGTCGCAGTTGTGTTGTCTGGCGAAAGGACTGATCCGCCGCTACTCCAAATGTAGGGCCCCACATTCCATATCCCGGTCCATGGCTCAACATATCCGATCGTTGTTTGGCTCGTGAGTGTACGAATGGCGCTCCATAATCCACTGAGAGTGGTCGGTACGCTGACACTGGCCGCCGTCAATAAATCCTGATTATAGAAAAGAATCTTCGTGTTTGTGTTGGCGGCGATACCATAATAGTCTGAGCCCATGCGATTTGAGCTGTTCGGTGCGGCTAACACTTTGGCAGCCGTCGCTTCATAATCATCAAAATCGCTGACTTTTTCCAGGACATTCAGACTTTGAAACTGCGGAACAAATGCGATGTCACCCCGTAGCACATCTGGCAGAACAGTCGTGGTTGCACCGAGAACGACACTTGCACGAAGATTGCCCCACTCCATGAACACGTGCTCAACCTTGATTCCCTTGTTCGCAGATTCAAATTCTCCAATCAAGGTTTCGAGAACCACGATTTGGCCGTCACTAGCTGAGTAGTTGTGCCAAAACTCGATAGTTACTTCATTGTTCGATCCATTCTGACATGCAGAAAGTGTGAGAAATGAAGCAACCATCACTAACAATAAAAGCATTGTTTTTTTCATCTTTCTTCTCCTTTATATAGAATTAATTAAGATCAAAATCGATCTGGAATCATCACAAAAAACGGACTTCATTTATGGTTCCTTTCACGAACGAACCATGGATAAGCATCGACTCGTGCCCGCGCACAGATACAACCATTGAGGCATCGTGGGATTGCGGAAGCGTCTCAAGACAAAGGTCTGACACGTGTATGTCCAATTGCTCATCTATATCTGTAGGATTGATCATGATGAGCATCCATTCGTCATCCAATTTTCGCATAAAGCAGTAAATGCTTTTTCCGATATTCAGGTGCATCATACTTCCTTTTTGTAATGAAAGCGATGTGTTCCTGATGTCAATCATCCGACGCGTGAAAGCCTCAATGGATGAGCGAGCTGTGCTCCAACACATGGTTTTTCGGCAATCAGGATCGGTTTCTCCTTCCATACCCATCTCATCACCATAAAAAATGATCGGCATTCCAGGATAAGTCATAAGCAACACGATGGCTTGTTTGACTCGTTTGATGTTATTGTTCAGAGCTGTCATGATTCTAGATGTGTCATGGCTCGATAACAGGTTATACAAGTGATGATGGACGGGGCTAGGATAATTGAAGATCATCTCCTCCATCTGGTGTTGAAAACTCTTCACGTCAAGACTCCCACCACCAAGAAAACTAACAACATTTGTCCGAAAGCGGTAATTCATGATTGTATCCATCTCATCTCCACGCAAAAGATCACGACCATCTTTCCAGGTTTCACCGACTAACAAGGTATCAGAGCGGATTTTTTTGATCTCCTGCCTAAATCTCTGCCAAAATGTAAAATCCACTTCATCGGCAACATCTAATCGCCACCCATCGATATCCGCTACTTCAATCCAATATTTCCCGATTGAAAGGATATACTCACGTAACGAAGAGGAAGAGTATCGTAATTTAGGCATCCATTTATAATCGCCCACACACTCGTAGTTCACGAACTCGGTATCAACTTTGGATCCATGGATATAAAACCAATCCCAGTATTGGGATGATTCGCCATGTGTGATGACATCTTGAAAGATCAATGAATAATAGCCGATATGATTGAAGACTCCATCAAGGATTACTTTGATGTTTCGCTGATGCGCGCCACGCACCAGTGTGCGCAAATCTTCGATCGTCCCGAAGGAAGGATCGATATGAAAATAATCGATCGTATCGTACTTATGATTTGAGGGCGAGACGAATATGGGTGACAAAATGACTGTCGCTATTTGAAGATCTTGAAGGTAATCCAATTTTTGTATGATTCCCTTTAAGTCGCCTCCAAAAAAATTCGTTCTCGATGGAAGCGAATCCCATGACACTTTTTCGGCAACATCATTATTGGGGTCTCCGTTCATAAATCGATCGACGAAAATATGATACCCCACCTTTCCTTGCGACCAGGAAGGAATTTGATACACGTCATTTTCATTCGTGTACTGGTATTGAAAATATTGATCCGGTTTCTTTTCGGTCAATCCTAATGGGGAGTAATAGTATGAATGATCTGCAATGGTTACCGTAAAAAAATAAAGAAGATAACGAGTGCTTTCGCTGAATGTCAATTGCGTATAATAATATGGACTGAGTCCCTCAAGGTGGAAATTCGCTAGAGGCTGAACGGATATACGTTCGTCTTCAAATCGTTTCCAATATGTGATTTTGACTATGGCTCCCGGCGAGGAATAGAGCGCGAACTTCAGAAAAATCTGGTTTCGCGCAATGGGATAGATATATTCACGCGTGTCACTGTGTTGAATGAGTATGTTATTCATAGAATCATTAGACAAATGCAGAAGTATTTTGTCTTTCTCCTTGTATACAGTATGATTGAATGGGTCTTTTGGATAATGATTATGCGGTTTCACGAACCTTGATACTTGTCGATATCAATAAGCCTTGATCTATTTTTTGGGGATCTTCAATCAGTTCGAAGAGTTGCTTGGCAGATTGGAGTCCGAGTTCAAACACATCGACATACACAGTGGTTATTTCCGGATCAGATATTTCTGCGAGTTGTGAATTATCATAACTGATGATACCGATATCTTCGGGAATCCTGAGATGCAACTCGCCACATGCTTTGATGGCACCAAAAGCAATATGCGAATCGGCACAGATGATGGCATCAGGTCGATGATCTCGTTGTAATAAATCGATCATGTGTTGATACCCTTCCTTCTTGGTATTCATGCATTCGCGTATGAAATCATTGTCTATCTCATGTTGTTCATCCGAAAGCGCACTCTTATAACCTTCCAATCGTTTTCTGCTGAACAGTTGCGTCTTATTCAATCCAAGAAAACCGATATTGCGATATCCTTTTTCGAATAAGTAATACATTGCGTTTTCGGTCCCTTTCTTATTATCCACATCCACCCAACTCACAGACTCCTTCAAACCTACAGGTTCACCAATCGCCACAAAGGGGATGTTGTATTTGCGTAATATTTCTATCATTGCGGAAGATAAGATCGATGCAGGCAAGATGACACCATCTGTCCGTTTTCCTTTTATCAACCACTCGATCACGCTTTGATTTTTTTGAGTCGAGCTCAGATTCGCCACGATGAGACTGTATTCCTTGCGATAAACATGGCGTTCAATACCATGCATGATTTCATAGAAGAAGGGATTTTGATACGATTTTTCATCTTCAACGTCAACGATCAATGTGACTGTGTACGATTTGTTGTTCGTAAGGCTTTTGGCAATCATGTTAGGAGAATAGTTCAGTTCTTTCATCACCGAAAAAATCCGCTCTTTAGTCGCCAGTGAGATCGATGGACTGTTATTTATCGTTCTAGATACAGTTGACGTAGAAACTCCTGCCGCTTTGGCGACATCCTTAATATTTGCCACGATGATGATTCCTCCCGTTATTGTGCAACCGTTTGCGTTCATATATCGGCGTTTATTAGCGCTTACATATGCGTTTCGAAGCGCAATACATGATATATTGATATAAGTTCATGCAATCGGTTGCGTTATCGCTTTCAGTCTATCACTATCATCGGGTCACGTCAAGTATCTCAGAGATATTTTTACTTTTTTTAATATAGGTGTGTGAATACTGTTGTTTCACGAAAAAGTATTCTTGTTTAATTATTTCTCTATGGACGACTTCTTCCATACATAGAGGATTGTTTTGACATAGTTAAATCTATTGCAAAATCTCGATTATGCTGTACAATATATATACAAGCGTTTTCACGGGAGGTTCCCATGTTTAAAGTCACCTGTAAGACAAAAGAATATCATTTGGACAAACCCACGAGATTAGAGAGTTTAATCGAGCCTGGTCAAGGCCCGTTTTTTGGTGCGAAGGTCAATAATCGCTTGCGTGAACTCGCCTATGAAATCGACCACGATGCTGAAGTGCGTTTTCTCGATTTTTCACATACCGATTCCACGCGTATCTATGCGACGAGTATGCGTTACCTCATTTGCATGGCATTCCATCAACTCTACCCTGAACTGCAGATCAAGTTCTCAAACAGCATTTCGATGGGAATCTATGGGCGTGCTGTCAATGGCGTCATCACTGCCGATATGATCCAAAGAATTATTGCCAAGATGCGGGATATCATCCGAGCTGATTTAAGAATCGATCGTAAAAAAGAAACGATTGCGAAAGCTAAAAAATACTATCGCAGTCAAGGATTTATGGATAAGGTAGAAACCTTGAAGTACCGAAAAGAAATGGTCAACATTTATGAGTGTGACGGATATAAAAACTATATGTACGGCTATATGGTTCCGTCGACCGGTTATCTGAACGAATTTGAATTGCTTTACTACAGTCCCGGTTTTTTGGTTCGTTATCCACGCATTGAAGAAAAAGGGCAGATTCCTGAGTTTTCTGATTCTCCGAGTTTTCTTCGCGTGTTGAATAAAGCGGAACAATGGGCGATCACATGTGAGAGTGACATGATTTATAAGATGAACAAGAAGATCGAAGACAATGAACAGGTCGCCTTCGTCAACATGTGTGAAACCAAGCACAACAATCAGCTGTGTGAACTTGGAGAGATCATCTCAAGAGATATCGACAATATCCGTTTGATTGCGATTGCAGGTCCGTCCTCTTCAGGAAAGACCACATTTTCACGACGCCTCGAAATCGAATTACTTACACGCGGAATCAAACCGAAGATGATTTCGATCGATAACTACTATTTCCCCGTTGACAAGGCGCCGATCGACGAATTTGGACAACCCGACCTTGAGCACGTCGAAGCGCTGGATTTGAATTTGTTCAACCAAAACATCACTGATCTCATCAACGGAGAAGCTGTGTCGTTGCCGTATTATGATTTCAAACATCATCAACGCGCGTTTCTCCCTCCGGCTGCGATCACCTCACATAATCCCATCATCATCGAAGGCATTCACGCGCTAAATGATCTTTTGACCGAATTCATTCCCGCAAACAACAAATTCAAAATCTACATCTCACCGTTTTCGCAAATCAACATCGACTACAACAATCCCATCAACCTGACGGATCTGAGGTTATTGCGTCGCATAGTCCGTGATTTGCAATTTCGTAATACCTCTCCCGAAAAAACCTTGAGTATGTGGCCGTCTGTACGTCGGGGTGAGTATCGCTGGATTTATCCTTTCATCGAGAGTGCCAATTATATCTACAACTCGGAACTGACCTATGAACTATGCGTACTCAAACGTTATGCGCTTAATGCATTGAAACACATACCCAATGACTCAGAACATTACATTCAGGCCAATCGCCTGATCAAGTTCCTCAAATACTTCAAGGAAATCGACCAATATCTCGTTCCGTGTAACTCGTTACTTCGCGAGTTTATCGGAAAAAGCGTCTTTGAACACTGATTCAGTGTTCTTTTTTTTAGTTTGATATCAGTCGCGATGTTTGCTATAATGAATAAGATAAAAGGATGTGTGCCGGATGCCGAAAAATGAAAAAATGTCACTGAACGGATTATCGATTGAGGATGTCAACCTTCGATTCATCGAAGGCAAGACAAATCATCAATCCACTTCAAATCTCAAATCAGTGAGTAGGATTATCAGCGACAATCTCTTCTCATATTTCAATCTCATTCTTGGAATGCTTGCGATCTTGATGATTTCTATTGGAAGTTATGAGAACATGTTTTTCGTCATCATTGCTTTGCTCAACACATTGATCGGCATCATCCAGGAACTAAAAGCCAGAAAGACGATCCAGAAACTATCGCTCATCACGCAAACGACTGCAACTGTCATTCGTCAGGGTCATCAGATCACCATCCCCATCTCCGAGATTGTCATCGATGAAGTGATGATTTTGAACAACGGCGATCAGATTGTCACCGATGCAAAAGTCGTTGAGGGCATCATCAGCGTCAACGAAGCGAATCTCACCGGAGAATCGGAAGCGGTTGTCAAGCGTGAAAACGATGTCGTACGCTCGGGGAGTTATGTCACGTCCGGGACAGCATATGTGCGCGTCACGGCTGTTGGAAAGGACAATTACATCGAACAACTCTCCGCCAAAGTCAAAGCATTGACAAAACCGAAATCCGTGATATTTGGTTCTCTTCGTTCCGTACTCAAAATCATCGGAATCATCATCATTCCTTTGGGTGTATTGACTTTCATCAATGTGTATCGATATTCAAGTTATGATTATCTCCCCGATTTTTTGAACTCAGGTGCGGATTATCACATGGCACTTAAAAAAATGGCCGGTTCAATGGTTGCGATGGTTCCTTCGGGTCTATTTCTCCTGACGACCATCACATTTGCCAACGGCGTCATCAAACTTGGAAAACACGACACCCTTGTGAAAGAGCTGTTTGCGATTGAGTCATTGGCGCGTGTCGACATCATGTGCCTGGACAAGACAGGGACCATCACCGATGGTACGATGGAAGTAGATAGTATCGTCCCTCTGACAAATAGAAGCGATGAAGACACCGCGATTGAAGAAAATCCTTCGGGTGAATGGCGTAAAATCATTGCTTCCATGAACTATGCCTTGAAAGAGCAAAACGCCACCGCGATTGCGCTTAGGAACTATTTCGGTGCCAAGCGCATCTTCAGATCGAAAGCGACACTCCACTTCAGTTCGGACAATAAATACAGCGCAGTGGCATTCGATGATGAGAGTTACGCGCTGGGTGCGCCCGAGATGGTGATGAAGGGGAAGTATCTTTCAATCAAAAAAGATGTCGAGCGCTATGCCCGTCAGGGGAAGCGCGTGCTCTTGTTCGCGCGAGCAGGAGGCTTTGATGAACACAAACTCAAAGGTACCCAGACGCCGCTCGCACTCATCCTGCTCAATGATCATGTGCGTGACAACGCCATGGACACAATGCAATTGTTTCACGAATCAGGTGTCGATATCAAGATCATCAGCGGTGACAACCATCTGACCGTTTCGGACGTTGCCGAGCGCGCAGGTGTGCCCAAAGCCAAAAAAGCTGTCTCGCTCGCTGGGGTGCCTGATCACAAAGTCATCCAGTATGCAGATGAGTACACGGTATTTGGTAGAGTCAACCCCGCTCAAAAGAAGCTGCTGATCGATACATTCAAGCAACGCGAACATACGGTGGCCATGGTCGGCGACGGCGTCAATGACATCCTCGCACTGAAGGCTGCGGATTGTTCAGTCGCCATGGCGGAAGGTTCCGATGCGGCACGCGGAATCAGTCATCTCGTCTTGATGAACAATGATTTTTCTTCCATGCCTAAAGTCGTGAAAGAAGGACGACAGATCGTCAACAACATGGAACGGGCATCCGTTCTCTATCTCGTCAAGACGCTTTATACCATATTGCTCACTATCGTTCTGTTGATGACCAGCAACTTATACCCATTCGAGCCAATCCAGATGTTTGTGATCGAAACATTCATCATCGGTATCCCATCTTTCTTTATTGCGCTCGAACCCTCTGAAAAGCGATTCTCAGGCAGTTTTCTCGCCAATGTGTTCCGCTCGGTGGTTCCCGGAGCGGTATTGATCGTCATGAACTTGCTGGCGGTCTATGCCTTTGCCCGTTTTTGGCCATCGATCACGACCGGAGAAATATCCACCGTGGGAATCATCGCTGCAACATTCGCTTTTCTTTTGGTGTTACTGAATATTTCGATGCCCTTGAATCGTTTGCGTTCCTGGGTAGTGATCGGCGCAGGTGTGGCTTCAGCATTCTGTTTTATCGTGCTAGGTCAAAGTTTATTCAAACTCGAGCCCATTACGGTGCCGAGTTTTCTGCTCCTGTTGCTGCTCATGGAAACGACCTACATTATCATGTCCATCACAAAGAGAAAGTTGATCAGTTTTTGGGCATAAATATCACTGCTCACTCTGGACAAAGTGAGATTATGCTATAATAGAAACGAAAGAACACTGGAAGGAGGATCAAAATGAATATCCTACATGTCAGTGCCGAATGCAGCCCCTTCGTCAAGGTGGGTGGGTTGGCCGACGTCGTTGGCACCCTTCCTCAAGAAATCAAAAGGCTACGAAATATGGAGACCCGTGTGATCATTCCCTATTATCAGTCGGTCATCAACCGATTTGGCAGTAAAACCACGCATGTCACCCATTTTTCGATTGCTCTCGGAACAAAACGATCCATCTATGTGGGTATTGAATCGTTGAAACGCGGAAACATTCTTTACTATTTTGTCGACAATATCTTCTATTTCGGCTCACGCGGCGACTATTATAACTACGGTGATGAATCTGAACGCTTTGCGTTCTTTCAAATCGCCGTCCTTGAGGCGATTAAGCGCATCGATTTTAAACCAGACATCATCCATGTCCATGACTGGCATACGGCAGTCATACCCCTATTGATCAAGAGGCGTTATCATGATATCCACGCAAAAACGGTTCTGAGTATCCATAACCTTCAGTATCAGGGGATATTTCCCTTGGAGGACGCACAGTTGTTCCAACTTAAAGATCAAAGTCTGTCCCATGAAGGAAATCTCAATTTCCTGAGAGCGGGGATTGAAACTTCCGATCTCATCGTGACTGTATCTCGAACCTATGCTGCTGAGATCATGACGGATTATTACGGCTACGGAATGCAAAGATTACTTCGGGAACACTCTGATAAAGTCATGGGGATTTTAAACGGGATCAGCACGCGTGAGTACAATCCCGAAACAGATCGTCTGCTCGCAGAAAGATACTCGGTGCGCGATTTCCGTTCAGGGAAGAAGAAGAACCGCGATGCGCTGGAAAAACGAGTGAAAACAAGTTATACGAGTGATTTGCCGTTGATTGGTATCGTTTCGCGACTCGTCAGTCAAAAAGGATTTGATTTGATTCGCCGTGTATTCGATGAGATGTTGGAACAGTCCGAGTTCAATCTCGTCGTTCTCGGCGATGGCGAAAGCGAGTATGTAGACTATTTTCGTGGATTGGAAATACGGCATCCCCACCATGTATCTGTCACGATCGGATACGATAATCAATTGGCTCACCTAATCTATGCTGCATCCGATTTATTCCTGATGCCATCGAAATTCGAACCATGTGGTCTCTCACAGATGATCGCGATGCGATATGGCAGCATCCCGATAGTTCGCGAAACAGGTGGTTTGGTCGATACCGTCAGCCCTTTCAATGAATACGAAATGACAGGCAATGGTTTCAGTTTCACCCATTTTAACGCCCATGATATGATGTATGTCATTCGTTACGCGCTGAGACTCCATCAGTTGCCTCACATCTGGAATTGCATTGTAGATCATGCGATGGCTGCGGATTTCAGTTGGGTGCGTTCCGCAAAAGAATATCGGCAGGCGTATCGAGGCCTATTCAAAAAGAGATTGGAGGAGTGAACATGAAAGTATTGGCGCTTATATTGGCAGGAGGAAGAGGGTCGCGACTTGACATTCTTTCAGAGAACCGCGTGAAACCGAGTGTCCCTTTCGCAGGAAAATTTCGCATCATCGATTTCACACTATCGAATTGCTCCAACTCGGGAATCTATAATATTGCAATCCTGACCCAGTATCTTCCGTTTTCTCTGAACGAGCATATCGGTTCGGGACGTCCATGGGACCTGGATCGGCGTGACTCGAAGGTCACATTGCTTCAACCCCATAGCGATTGGTATAATGGAACCGCGGACGCGGTCAGAAAGAACATACACTACATCGAGCAATCCGAACCGGAACTCGTTTTGATTCTTTCGGGAGATCACATTTACAAAATGGATTACCGGAAGATGATCCAGCAACACATCGACACCCAGGCTGACCTCACCATCGGGTGCAAAATCATCGACCCAAAAGAAGCATTCCGATTCGGAATGCTTGAGGCGGATACGAATAATCTGATATCTCGTTTCGAAGAAAAACCCAAACACACCACATCTGAACTCGCTTCAATGGGCATCTATGTCTTCAATACCGATGTATTGCTATCCCAGTTGCGGAACAACCAGCTTCCCGACCTTGATTTCGGCAAACATATCATTCCTGAGATGATTAAGCATCATCCAGTATATAGCTATCGCTTCAACGATTACTGGAAAGATGTCGGAACGTATGATTCCTATTTACATGCCAACCTGGAACTCATCGAAACCGTGGACAAGATTCCTTTGGACATGTATGATCCATTTTGGAAAATATATACCAAATCAGAAGAACTCCCGGCGGTGAAAATCGGTTCCAAAGCCATCATTCGTCAAGCGTTGTTATCCAATGGATCCATTGTGGCGGGGACTGTCGAAAGAAGTGTCTTGAGCCCCGGCGTCATCGTTCACCCGTTTGCGAAAGTGACGGGCTCGGTGCTTTTGAACAATGTGGAAGTGAAACCGGGAGCGATTCTCGAAAACGTCATCATCGACAAGCATACAGTGATCGGCGAAAATGCGATGGTCGGTTTTGGCGGGGATATGACGCCGAATATAGATCAACCTGAACTACTGACATCCGGAATCACCGTTCTCGGTAAACGATTACTAGTACCCAAAAATATGGTCATAGGTCGTAATTGCCGCATCTTCCAAAGCGCTGATCTCGAACACGTTCCCGAACACATCATTCATTCCGGCTCAACCATCAAATAAAAAAAAGGGCCTCGGCCCTTTTTAACTGCGCTGGTGCTCCTACCAAGAATCGAACTTGAATTTCAGCATTACCATTGCTGTGTTTTGCCATTAAACTATAGGAGCAATTGCTTTTATATTATAATCAAGAAATCGTGAAAAATCAAGAAAAATCGATCGAAAGCAGAATCAATACAAGATAAAGCTCACAAATCACAATAACCCCACATTATTTTTGATTATTTTTGATTATTGACAATTATATTTGATTTTGATACAATATTCTCGGAGGTGTTACCATGTTGGAAATCATTCATATGTCTAAAAGTTACGATGGAAAAAAGCAAGCATGCAATGATATCAATTTGCAGATTGAAGAGGGCGATATCTACGGGTTTATCGGCCACAACGGCGCAGGAAAAACGACCTTGCTCAAATCGATTGTCGGAATTCTGGATTTCGATCAAGGTGATATCTTGATCAACGGTATCTCAATCAAGGATCGTCCGCTTGAAGCCAAGAAGATCATGGCGTATATCCCTGATAACCCGGATGTCTATGAGTCTCTCACCGGCATTCAATATTTGGATTTTATCGCAGATGTGTATAATGTCGATCTCAATGAACGCAAACTCCGCATCAGCAAATATGCGACACAGTTTGAAATATTTGATGTCTTGAGCAATCCGATCGCATCCTATTCGCATGGAATGAAACAGAAACTCGTTCTCATCGGTGCGCTGATTCATGAACCGAAAATTCTCCTGCTCGATGAACCCTTTGTCGGATTGGATCCCAAAGCGAGTTATCAAGTCAAAGAAATATTTCGGGATATGTGCGCACGCGGAGCCTTGATTTTCTTTTCGACCCATGTGCTTGAAGTGGTAGAAAAATTATGTAACAAAGTCGCTATCATCAAAAACGGAGTAATCGTCGCAAATGGTCCCACTGGTGAGATAATCAAGGATCAGTCCCTTGAGCATATCTTCCTGGAATTGATCAAAGAAGCATGATTTATTTGCGTTTGGTCAAGGTTTTCTTCAAGGAGAATTTTTCACTCCGAAGACTGATCGGAACCGATATTTCCAAAAACAAGAAGAAAGCCTTTCTTTTGGGATTACTGATCATCTATGCGCTGGGTGTGTTTGTTTTTTCGTTCGGGTATCTCTTCTTTGACTTAGGAAAAGTGCTCGATGCGATGAACATGTTATGGATGTTGTTGATGTTCGTCTTTTTATATGCTTCCGCGATTAGTGTCATGTTCGTGTTGCTTCGAGCGAATGGATATCTATTCAGATACAAAGACTACCCCATACTAGCACCCTTACCCATTCCCCTGCGTACCGTGTTATTCGCCAAAACTACTGTCATGATGGTGATGGTCTATTTCCCTCTGGCGATCATGTGTGCGCCGATTGCATTTTCATATTTCTATTTTTTTGGTTTTGATATCCTCCGCTTCATCGTGTTTCTCATCGGATTTTTGCTGATACCGCTTGTTCCGGTCATCATCTTTTCTTTCATCTCGCTATTGATTGCACGGATGACGGCACGTTTTCGCAGAAGCAATCTTCTCAATATCATTTTGATGATTGCCGTGTTCATCGGCGCGATGCTGTTTTCGTTTTCGCTTTCCTTTTCCGGCGAAGATAATCCTCTTCTAGGACAACAAGACTTCATCAGGGCGTTAGGGGAGATCTATTTGCCGATGCAGTGGTTCGTTGATGCGGTTCATCACTTGAATATCGTGTCCTTGCTCTTGCTGGCGGCAACCCACCTACTGCCGATGCTTGGTTTTATCGTTCTCATCCAAAAAATGGCGCACAAAACGAACCAGAAGAGCATGACGGTTGTGACGAGAAAGAACGCGCGCAAGGCTGTGAGCCAGATGCGTCCCGTTTTCGAATCACTGATTATCAAAGAGGTTCGTAAGTTTTTCAGTGTTCCCATCTACGCAGTGAATTGCGGGTTCGGTCCCATTCTCATGATCATCCTCAGTGTAGCGAGTTTGTTTTATAAAAGCCGTGTTCAGTCATTTCTCGAAACCTATATCGGCGCAGGGATTCCGATTGAAATCATCCTTTTGATCGTAATTGCCTTTTCTACTGCGATGGTCTATACCAGTGCAGTTAGTCTATCATTGGAAGGCAAGAATTTCTGGGTCATCAAGAGCATGCCGATTCCTCCCGCGCTTATCATGAATGCCAAAATGGCATTCAATGTTCTTTTGACGGTTCCGGTTGCCATCGTGTCGCTTATCTTGTTTATGATTTCTTTTTCTCTCGGATCCCTCACCGTGTTGATGATGATCCTTGTTCTGATCACCATCTCTCTCTTAACGTCAGCGTTTGATTCGTTCATCAATCTTCATTTCCCCAAGTTCGAGTTCATGAACGATACCGAGGTCGTCAAACAGAGCGTGGGTGCTTTGATCGCAATCTTTGGTGGGTTTGGTTTCATCGCCATTGATGGCGTGATATTCTATTTTCTCAATCAGGTCATTTCTCTCGAACTGACTCTTCTAGTCATCTCTATGGTGAATCTGGTTTTGTTCGGGTTATTCTTCCTCATT
>JAQVTV010000096.1 GCA_028699855.1 Candidatus Izemoplasmatales bacterium
GATCTGATGCAAACTACCGGCATGGAGTGAGCGAAGCGTCACATGTTCGGGCACGATAAAGGTCAATCCGAATACTTGGACTTGAGCGCTGGCATAGAGGGTGGTGTCCGTCAAGGGGAAAGTGTTGGCCGTGAAACGCGTACCGCTGCTGAATCCGGGAGTGGTATACCAACCGTAGAATGTCACATACGCATTGGCGATGTTCGGTAAAGAAAGCGGTGAACCCGGAAGTCCTGTGAGGGTGCCGAGATTTTCAGTGCCTAGAAACGTCGTCACGCTGACTTCGGTTGTCGTAATTAAGGGATAGAGATTGAAATCACCGGCAGGCATCACCGAATGAGTGAACTTGCTTGATGGATTGAAGTCGGAACTGTAATACCAACCGTGAAAGACGGTGGTGGGGGTGTCCTCAACTAGACCGAGGCCGTGGATCGGATCGGGCAGACTGATCGGCTGTCCGGGATAGAGACGGATGACATGACCAGTGGGTTCGCCATCGAACATCAAGGTCAGTTCATACAATCTTGGTTCAGTCGTTGTCTGAGTCGTTGGCGTAGCGGTCGTCGGAACGATCGTAGTGGGTTGAGTCGGTACGTCCGTGGTTGGGATTACCGTACTCGGTTGAGCAGTTGAGGGGAAGATAGTCGTCGGTTCAGTGGTCGCATCCGTCGTGATGGTAGGATGAGTCGTCACCACGTCGGTTTGGCTCGATGTGAGCCATGTGGTCGGGAGATGTTCGGTCGTGCTGTGTGGAAGCGTGGGCGTTCCGGTTGGAAAAAACTCACAGCCCATCAAAAAAATGACCACCATCACCAAAAGAATCAGTATCCGATTTTTCTTCATAGTACACTCCTGTGGTTTGATTTATAGGATTAATAATTAAACTATTATTATAATAATATAATTTATCATATATGCGCCTGAGGTATCAAGGCGAAAATCGATAAAAAAACAGAAAATTTTCTGGTTTTGTGAACGATGAAGTTGTTTTAGTTACAAATGATCATTAAAACGACAAAAAAAGCGACTGGTTCAGTCGCTTCGTTTGTGTCGGTGTGTTCTAAAATAAACGGTTGTTGATGTCTCTGAAGTAGAAGACGATCAGCTGGATAATCGTATCCTGAATTTTTTTCACATCATTGACGTTTTCTTTGAATACCACGAATAATGCTTGGATGAAGCTGAAGGCGATGATCTTCAAGAAGTAATCATTGAATTTTCCGGGGTAATATTCTTTGATTTTCGTGATGACCAATGCTTCAAGCTGAGATTTAACCTGATGATAATGCGTGCCGGTAGAATTGAAAATCATGATGAAGATTTCCTTCGTATATGGCTTTAATACATTCATCACATAGGTTACGATCTGTGTCGCTTCCTTCATGGAATCAATATAGGTGATGTGCAATTTTTGATCAAATGAACCGAGATCGTTGATGGCTTGCTGAGCCGGAAACAATACGGCATTGAATAGTGCTTCTTTGTTGTCAAAATAGCGATAAATATTTCCTACAGTAATATTCGCGCTGTCAGCGATTCGACGCATATTGGCGTTTTGGTAACCGTGTTCGAAAAATTCCGCTATAGCACCGTCGATGATGGCTTTGCGTACCGTATCTTTCAATACTTGCATGTCTTTCCCTCCTTTTCTGATTTTTTATGGTATCGTACGAAAAGCATTCTTAGTGATCTCCCCGGAAACACAAAGAATTCTTTTCACTATTCATTATACACGATTGTTTGACGATATTCAATCAAGACACTTCATATTAACGATTTTTTTTGTTTTTATAACATATACCCGTTATTATGATCGAAATCAAGTCGAATCATCTGGGCAGATGAATGCCCATTTTTTCGGCGAAATATCGTATTTTTCGATAATGAAAAATAACCATGAATAAACCGGAAACTTTATTGACATCCCTATTACACCGTTATATAATTTTCATAGATACCAAAAAGAGGGGTGAAACAATTGAAGAAGTTTTTTGGGAGCCTCGTGATCCTATTGTCTTTGTTACTCGTGTCACTGGTCGTCATACCTTGGAATAATTTGTCGTTGTTTTGGAACTTGAATGTCCCTTTCCTCAGTGACAATGAGCTCTATATCAAAGGTGGCATCGGCGGCTTGTTGCTGATATTCGGAATCATATTCCTGCTCGTTTCAAATCACGAACATCGAGTTTACGGCCATGTTAAGCCGCAAACGGCAGCAGCTTCGTTCGCACCGATGTTTATGTACATGGTGGGTGCGCTGGGATACGGACTCATTATCACACTCTTCATCTATAATGCGAATCAAACGCAGACGAATTTGCTTTTTCTCATCGGACTCGGATTTGTTCTTCTCAACATCATTGTATTTGGGCACATGCTTTCAAGTGCCTTCCGCAGACAAAAGAATTTTGGCAGGCTCATGCTGTTCATTTTGACACTTGAACTGATGTTGGTCGCTATGGGTGCAGCCTATATCGTCCGCACCATCATGATTTCCGATGCCGATTACGCTTCGCTCTATACTTTCTACTATATCGGAGCTCCAGGCGTTGCGATCGTGTTGTACATTATCCATCTCATCGTGTTGAAAGTCAAGAGCAAACACCATAGCGAGGAAGCCGAACTCGAACGTGAGATCGATGACATTCGGATCACCAAGAAAGACTCTGCACCGATTCCTGTAGACAAAAAGGTGAAAAAGGGCGGAAATGCGCCACTTACACAACAAGGATCAGAGCGAAAGACCTTGATCGTATCCAAGGAGCAGACGATTGTTTCCGGCGAACAAAATCTCGATCCCACGAATATGCTTTATGATGATGTGTCGGTTGATCCCGAGTTCCAAAAGACCGCGAATCAAGATAAACAAGTGAGTTCGATCGATTATTACATCGAGAAACCGAAGATGTTCAAACCGCTTGATCCCACGTTCGATCAGCTTGTCGAATATGTACGGGAACTTCCCGGTGTCGTCACGAAGTTGAGCGATGAGAAAATCACGTTCTATGTGGACCGCAAGCCTTTCCTGGTCTTGATGAACTATGGCAATTACTACCGAATGGCGTTTAAGTATGATCTGGAAAAGGGCATCCGTCTGATCATCAAATATCCGACGATTTCAAAGAACAAAAGCACGCGTGATGAACTTTGGTTCAAGGCCAACAACTATGGTGACTTGCCCAAGGATATCGTTTTTCTAATTGTGAAGTCCGCATTCGACAATGTCCATGCGTAAAAGCAACCTTTGCGTTGCTTTTTTTCTCTTTGTTTTCCCCAGTTGAATTGTATAACCTTCGGGGTTATGTTAAAATAATAGGTGAGGTGATTTTATATGGGCTATCAAGAGGTTGATGCGCTCAAACAGGCGCTCGACGACAAGAAAAAAACGCTCTCGGAAGCAAGATTAAAGGAATTGTGCGATGCATTTGACAAACTCTACATCTATGAATCCACGAGTTTTGACAATGGCGATTTCAGTTACGAAGACGTTTGTTTCTTGTTGGAAGACCACTCAAGAGAATTTCCTGATAAAAGCGAACACATCCGCAAGGCGATCATCAACAACTATCATGCGATTCAAATGGTTCATCGATTGGTTCAAGAAGACACTCCGCTGACGGAGTCCATCGTAAAAGATTTGCATCAAGTTTTGGTTGAAGGCATCTTTTCGGGCGGCGTATACCGCACTCGGGACCTCTTCATTCTTGGCGCAAAGCATGTGCCACCGACATATTTGAAGATCTTTCAGAAGATGGCACAGTATTTTGCGGACCTCAATGACCCCGACCTCAAGGGGCTGAAGAAAGCAGCCTTCGCGCACTTGCAGATTCTGAAAATATATCCATTTATGGATGCCAACGGTCGACTGGCACGGTTGCTACTCAATTACCAACTCGAGTTAGATGGGTACTTGCCCGTATCTGTGACTAGGGGCGAGCGGGATGAATATTTCCGCACGATTGATGAGTACAAGATTAACAAGGATATTGAGCCGTTCACAGCTTTTCTTGCCGGACTCGAGCAACAACGTATTCAAGATTTTCTCGATCACGCTTAAACACATCGTTTCGACACCTAGATAACCTCCTTTGATCGATAGAAGGAGGTTTTTTTTATGTTTACGCGTTCACATATCATATACGAGAAATATTTCTCCCAGACGGGAATGTGGGGGTTTATAAGGAGTTTCGTCGCGCTTTTTTATCGGTTTAGCACAGGTTGGCGTTGACATTATACATAAAAGTGATAAAATATCTCATAGATGTTTTGAAGTTCAAAATATTTGAATTTTAAAGCAGAACACAAAATGGGAGGCATATGATGAAAGAGAAATTAATCGCGTTGATTGCAAGTGAACTAAGCGTTTCAAAAGAAGGAATCGCACTTGAAACCGATCTTCAAGATGATTTGGGAGCAGATTCACTCGATGCAGTCGAGTTGATGATGGCCGTTGAAGATGCGTTCAACGTGTCGATTCCTGACGAAGACACACAAGGACTGAGAACCGTGGGCGATATCTTGCGCTTGGTTGAGAATAAAATGAAATAACTTCTTCAGAAGTATTTTTCACGATGAAGAAAGGCGGATTATTCTATGAAAACCATCGATGAAATCAAAGCACTGATCCAGTTTTTTGAACAGACATCATTGACTTCTTTGGAGTGGATCATCGAAGGCGTGACGGTGAAACTGACGAAACCGGGGGATGGACTGCATGCGCGCACGCAGCC
>JAQVTV010000097.1 GCA_028699855.1 Candidatus Izemoplasmatales bacterium
CCATGATCTCTTGGTCGACGTGCTTCTGTCGGAGACGCACTTCAACGATCTGTTGCCGACCATGGCGGAAGACGAGTCATGGAGCGGTCACATTGCGACCAAGTTTTCTTTTGATAAGGCAATCAGCCCGTACCCGATCATCGAGAGTGCGGATGCAAGGCTCTTCTCAATCAAGAAAGAGCGCGGTCACACCACAGAGATCATCTTTCACGAATGGAAGACAGTTGGCCAAATCGGATCAAGAAAGACCTTCAGACGTGACGAGATCTACTCGACTGTACGCAACGAGAAGGAGCTCGAGTACTACAGGCAATGGGCGTTCATGAAAGACAAGAGGCCTCTAACTGTTGGAGACGCCGTGATTCGCCTCGAACTCTACGAGATCAAGGAGTCCAAGGAAGAACCTGTCAAGTTCGTGAACTGGCAAAACGTTTGTCCTGAGCTCATGGCTGGTATTGAGCAAGAGTCATACTCGTTCCCAGGGCTCCAAGGCATGATCGCATTCGAGAAACCGAACCGGATGCCGAATAACGACTTTCCGGACAGCGGTTATGGAGCAAGCGATTACTCACGCTGCACAGTCGCCTTTGACAAGCTGGACGAGCTCTATAGTGAGAACGCCAGGGAAGTCAGAGATAACAAGAGCTACACGAAGATCACGAAGTCGATGCTTCCAAAGGATCGAGACGGAAACGTTCTGACTCGCAACCCTTTCCAGACGAACCTGCTTGTCGACGACACCGACATCGATCAGGCACAAGGAAACACACCGGGGCTAGAGACTTCTAAGATCGAAGACAAGACCGAATCGATCACAGGCAAGTGGAAGCTCGAAGTCAGTCAAATCTGCGCCAATGCCGGGATCAGCCCGACGTCTTTGGGTATTCCCGGCTTCGAAGCTATCAATAGCGATGACAAGTCGCAGCAAGAACGTGAGAAAGCCACGATCGGGACAAGGAAGAAGAAGCTCGAGTTATGGACACCATACCTGAACCGCGTGCTTCTTAAGCTGCTTGAATTCAACACGTGGCTTAGGGAGTGCTATGGAGCTTCATTGGTGCAACCTGGCATTGATGCCATGGACATCGACTTCACTAATTGTAACGTCAAGGTATCGTTCCAAGATTACGTTCAAGCATCAGAGCAAGAGCGGATCAACACTTGGGGTGGGGCGAAACAACTGGGTGTCTGTGACACTGAAACAGCAGTCAAGAAGATCTTCCACAAGCTTTCGAACGACGAACAGATGGACATCGTCACCAAGATCAAATTCGAGCTGGGAGTGTCAAGCGACAACCCCAACGCACTCTCCATGGAGAACCTACTCAAAGACAAAGACAAGGAGAATGAAAAGAAATGAAACGACTTCTATTAGTACTCATGTTCGCAGTTCTGCTGCTAATCGGATGCAGCAGAGCATCTCCGGAACCGTATATTCAAATGGATCCATTGGAGTCTCCAATTCAGATGCAAGTCAAATTCAAGTCGGCTCTGTTAATCTATCAAACTGAGAACCTTTGGATCACTCATCAGTTGAAGTTGAACTATGAACAATGTCTTTACTATGCGCCAAAGACTGCGAGAGTCGATGGCAACTACTATATGAACAAAGAAGCGACGTATTTCATAAGATCTGGCACAGAGGAGTCAGGATATACGTACGAACGAATCGATATTGAGACCGTCCGAGAATTGCTGAGGGAGTAAACCATGGCAAAGACCGTGACGAGTCCCAAGGAAAATGTCGCCCAATATGCTTTGACAATCGTTCAAGATGCGCAGACGAGGATCAAGGAAGTTGTTGTCGATGGATATCGGAAAGGGTTATCCAAGGCTGAGATCGAACGTCAGATAGCTCAGATCATCCGCGAAGCATCGAGTAAGCTTCCAGAACGATTTAGGGAGAGCGCGAAAACGTCTCTGGCTCAGAATGCGCAGAAGTGGCACTACATGCACACTCAGGCAATGGGCGCGCTGAATGCATCACTGAAGAAGACGGTCGAGGATGTATATGGTGAAGACTTTGTTTCGA
The DNA here is from genome assembly GCA_028699855.1 of Candidatus Izemoplasmatales bacterium. Lineage (GTDB taxonomy): Bacteria > Bacillota_I > Bacilli_A > Izemoplasmatales > Hujiaoplasmataceae > JAAYZB01. The sequence goes on from JAQVTV010000097.1 coordinate 2,033, forward strand.
TGGACAACCAACGCAAATCTTACGACATCAGATTAGGGGAAGACAACAAGAATGCTCCTTTAATCGACAGGTTCAGACCAGTGATGAGCGAGGACCGGACCGGACTTGCGATCATTGATCGTTACGAAAAGCGTGTCAAGGAGCAAATTCGTGTTTTAGCAGCAGATCCTGCTAACCTATCCAGAGTCAATCGCAATGGAAATTCATACAAAGCAAACCTCAGAAATTTTGCGGAGATGGCAGTGAGATACGAGGCTAACATCCAAGATGTCAACCAGCTAAAATCTTCGGAGGTCAAGTTTGTGTGGACATCAAGTCATGCGGACGCGTCTCCGCGATGTTCTCCATACCAAGGGCGATTGTATTCGCTTGATGGTTCATCTGGATCAATCGATGGAATCCAGTATACTCCGCTCGATGATGCGCTATTGGGACCAAATGGGGATGGCAACGGTATCATCAACGGGTACAATTGCAGGCATCGATTGATCGAGTACACGCCAGGATCAAAACCGCCTAAAGAATACAATCCAGCCATGATCAAGAGAGAGAATGCGATTACCAACCGTCAGAGACAGTACGAGCGCGACATCCGGAACATGAAAATCGAGGAGCGATTGCTGCGGAAAGAAGGGTTTGCTCAAGAGGCATCACTTGTCAGAAAGATGTGGCAGACAAAAACATCTGACTATAAAAAGTTCTCCTTCAATAACGAAAGGGCATACTTTCCTTGGCGCACAAGAGTCGTTGAAGGTGTGGAACAAGATTGGGACGATGAGGAAACAACCGACTACATCGTTGATGTCGAAGGAAGAGTCAAACTTCCTAATGGATCAATCGTGACAGGACGAGTTCAAGTAGATCGGGCAAAGGTTTACGGCTTAGCTCATGAGAAATACAGTGAAGCTGCAAGAATCGAGCCCAATCTTACGAAAGATATCACTGCGATAACCAAGGCTGTAGGCGGCCTCAATGTTGGGCTCAAGGATTGTCTGAAGACTCAAGAATCAACCCGTAGGAAAATTCAAGACGAATATGTTGAATTGACTCTACAGGATGGAGGGGCTGGTTGGACACTTGAACAAGTTGCTGCAGGAATGTCAGACTCGAACAGATATACTGCTGTCTTAGATACCGACAAGTTCGTTGAACAATATCAAACATGTCAATCTTATTTAGAAATAATAGGGTATTCACTCGTTAAGTCTAGAAACTACTTTACGGATGAGAACCCAACTTACGTCGGGGTTAACAATAAATACTCTGACTCGCAAGGAAACGTCTTTGAACTTCAGTTTCATACGCAAGGGAGTTATGACATGAAACAGTATACTAATCATCCCTTCTACGAAATAGTGAGAAAAATTGACACTCCAACAGATGAGGTGGAAAGATGTAATGCTGAAATGCGAAAGAACATAATGACATTGCGTTTTCCGCCGAAAATTGGTACAATAAAATAGGAAGTGATAATATGTCCATGAAGTACTTTGCTAATCCGATTCTGGGAACGTCTGTTGAAAATCCTTGTAACATTATTAGGTATGATGATCGAGCTGATTTGCAGTCATACTCAAAGACAGCTCCATTTTGGCAAGACAATCGTCATGAACGCATCAAACTGACAGTAGGAGATTGTGATCATGTCCAAATCACCGAAGAAGAAGCCATGGCGATCATAGAGCGCTGGGCAAAAGAACTTCCGGTAGAAGAAGCGATTGCCAATCTGAAACAAAAGGCAGAAGAATCTATGAAGAGGGGCTAACCTATAGCCCTTTTGTTTTCCCATCAAAGTTAAGAGAAGACCCCCGGGTCTTTTTTTATACGTCGCTGGAAAGCGATAGCTTCCATCCAAATCAGCGGTCGCAACCGCGTTAACAAGCGAGAAAGGATCTATATATCATGTCAGTAAAATCAATCAATAGCGATCTCAAGTCGCTACTCGGGGAAGATCTCCTTAAGCAAATCGAAGCCGCCTTGAAGGACAAGGACATCGTCATCGAATTGCAGGAGAACCACATCCCTAAGTCACGCTTCGACGAAGTGAACACCCAGGCCAAGGACCACAAGGCGCGTGCTGACAAGTTCGAGAAAGACCTCGCTGACGCAACGAAGAATGCGAAAAGCCAGGATGAACTCAACGCCAAGATCGCCGAACTCACAGCTTCAAACGAAAAGACCAAGACCGACTATGAGGCCAAGATTGCTGAACGCGAAAGGGACTACCTGCTTCAGGATGGCTTGAAAGCATCCAAGGCAAAGAATCCCAAAGCTGCCATGGCATTGCTTGATCTTACCAAACTAGTCGTCAAGGACGGAAAACTTGATGGTCTTGATCCACAGCTTGAGGCTCTGAAGAAGTCCGATCCCTACCTGTTCGACGTCGAGCAAAAGCCCCAAGTCGATCGATTCGGTAATCCGATTACCCAGCAACAACAAGGAGGAGGCCAAGAAACCGCTGCAGACCTAGCTGCGAAGTATATCGGTAAGGAAGCCGTCGAAAAAACCTTGGGCACAAAATAAATCATATTATAGACCAGGCTGTGCGACAAAATGTAACCGGCGCGACTCAACTTGAAGACGCTGCTCGGCAGATATCCGACTTGGGAAATTCCCTCAAGGAACTCGTTGAACGCTATAAAATGTGATCTCGCGCTATAAAAGTTGCAGAAGCTTTCTAGCGTTGCAATTTCTCGCA
>JAQVTV010000098.1 GCA_028699855.1 Candidatus Izemoplasmatales bacterium
TCGAGGGAGTAGACGCCCACAAAGGCGATGGGGACAAAAATCAATGTATCGAGTAATTGGCTCAGAAATGTCGATCCATTGTTTCTAAGCCATAAATATCGATTTTCCGGCCATCTGAGTCTGATTTTTTGAAAAATCGTGACATCGAAGAACTGACTAATCAAAAAAGCGGTCATACTTGCCAAAGCAATACGCGGCAAAAAGCCAAATATGGTCGTGAGCGCATCTTGGGAGAAATCATGGTCATTGGGAAGAGCAAAGCCAATTGCATTACGGCCATTGTGACAACCAGAACGAAAAAACCCATCAATACTGCTTTTTTGGCTTCCTTTGGGCCGAAGAGTTCATTGAGCGCGTCTGTAGCGAGGAAAATTGTGCCATACATGATATTCCCCAAAGTCGCATTGATACCGAACAGTGTGATGGACTTGGTGACTTGAATATTGGCCAATACTGTCGCAATGGCAATCCAGCAAAAAATTCCGGTTTTGCCGAACCATTTATAGGCAAACATGAATAGTCCGAAGTTGACGATCGCAAAGCCAAACCAAAGCAATTCGTTCATGGCACGCATCCTCCTCACTGGAATTTTGATCGTTAATGGGTTGCGATACCATTATAACAAATACCCATGCAATTACAACTAAAACAAGATTTGATTTGCCTAGAATCGCTAAAAGGTGTAGAATATGAGCGACTAACACGAATGAAAAGGAGACCCTAATGGAACGAAAAATTTTGGTTGAAGTCAGTGCCAGACACGTACATCTGAGTCAAAAGGATTTGGAGAGATTGTTTGGTTTAGGATATCAACTGACGGTGAAAAAAATGCTTTCTCAACCCGGGCAATATGCTGCGGAAGAACGTGTGACCATCGTTGGTCCCAAGCGTGAGCTGAATGGTGTGACGATTTTAGGTCCGGTGCGCAATAAGACTCAAATCGAGTTATCAATGACGGATGCCCGGTCCATCGGCATTGCGGCTCCTGTTCGAGAATCGGGAGACATCGCGAACAGCGCACCCTGCCGCATCATCGGCCCGAAAGGTGAGGTGGAGGTCAATGAAGGCGTGATCATTGCCAAAAGACATATCCATTTGACACCTCAGGATGCCGAGAAGTTCAATTTGAAAGACAAACAAAGTGTCGATGTGAAAATCGTGACAGATGGACGCGCACTCATTTTTGGTGATGTCGTGATCCGTGTTCGGAGCGATTTTTCTTCCGCGATGCATATCGATACCGATGAAGGAAATGCCGCAGGGTTGACACGAGATACGTACGGCATCATCCTTTGATGTCCATGGAGTTCGAGTTACAACACATTTGTACACAATCGGGTGCACGATGTGGCGTGATCCATACCAAAAGCGGGGATGTACCCACCCCCGTTTTTATGCCTGTGGGCACCCAAGCGTCGGTTAAAACATTGTCTCCGGATGAAATCACGCAGGTGAGCGAGAATCTTATTCTTGCCAATACCTATCATTTGTGGCTCCAACCGGGAACGGATATCATTGCTCTAAATGGCGGCGTCAAGCCTTTCATGCGCTGGGACAAAGCTCTTTTGACGGATTCGGGCGGATTTCAGGTGTTCAGCCTCTCCCACATACGCAAAATCGAGGAATCAGGCGTCACTTTTCGTCACCATTTGAGTGGTGCAACCTTGCACTTGACACCCGAGGACAGTATTGACATCCAACATGTTCTTGGTGCGGATATCATCATGGCATTTGATGAATGTCCTCCCTTTCACTCCGGATATGATTATATGAAGCAATCCGTCGAACGGACGATCCGATGGGCGAAAAGGTGTCAGGAAGCCCACGGGAACAGCGATAGCCAATCGCTGTTCGGAATCGTTCAAGGGGGACCGTTTCAAGAATTGCGGAAGATGTGCCTGGATGAACTCATCGAGATGGATTTTCCCGGGTACGCGATCGGGGGATTGTCTGTCGGCGAGACCAAGGCCGAAATGGATGACATGTTGGCTTACCTAAGCGGACATATGCCACAAAACAAACCTCGCTACCTCATGGGTGTCGGTGCGCCGAGAGATCTCGTGACCGGCGTGCTTCACGGAATCGATATGTTCGACTGTGTACTGCCCTCGAGAAATGCGCGCCATGGGACAGCGATGGTCCATGGCGGCAAGCTCGTCATCAAGAACAAGACGTACGAAGCGGATCTATCACCGCTCGATCCACATTGTGACTGTTTCGTCTGTCGTCAGTTCACCCGAAGTTATATCCGACACTTATTCAAATCGGGCGAGATTCTCGGATTGAGATTACTGACATACCACAATCTCTATTATTTGAAACAATTGATGAAAGAGGTCAGGCAAGCCATCTTGTCGGATCGCTATTCAGATTTCGTCCAGGACTTTTATGCCGCAAATGAGATAGAAGCATCCCTCCAATAGCGATGCAATGTTGATTACGTTGATTGAATCGAGAAATAACCATCAACTATCTTGATAAATCCCGCTACACAGCATATAATAAACATAACTATAAGCGATATGAACCCTGAATCACTGAATCGGGTGTATTGATGGAAGCCACGGGGGTAAGAATATGTTTGATCTGAATGACAAATTCAATCAAAAACCAAATATCAAGGTCATCGGTGTCGGTGGTGGCGGTGGTTCAGCGATCAACCGCATGATTGAGAACGATGTTCAAGGCGTGGAGTTTGTCGCCATGAACACGGATGCTCAAGTGCTGAAACTGTCAAAAGCGGATATTCGCCTCCAACTCGGGAAATTGCTCACTAGGGGTTTAGGAGCGGGCGCGAGCCCTGATATCGGCAGACAAGCCGCGCTTGAGTCTGAAGATGAAATCCGCGATCTTCTTTCCGATACGGATATGGTCTTCATCACGGCCGGAATGGGCGGAGGTACCGGAACCGGTGCTGCACCTGTCATTGCCCGGATTGCCCGCGAAATGGGGTGCTTAACGATTGGAATCGTCACAAAGCCTTTTGGTTTTGAAGGTCGCAAACGGATGAGCGTCGCCTTGCAGGGTTTAGAAGAATTGAAACCTTATGTAGATACGATGATCGCGATCCCCAATGATAAACTGCTCTATATCGTGGATAAGAACACGCCCTACCTTGATGCGTTTCGCGAGGCGGACAACGTACTGCGCCAAGGGGTTCAAGGTATTACAGAGATTATCGCTGTTCCGGGTATTGTCAACGTCGATTTCGCGGATGTGAAAACCGTGATGAAAGACAAAGGGACCGCTCTGATGGGAATCGGTATTGCTGGCGGGGAAAATCGGGCTGTGGAAGCTGCCCGTGCTGCGATTCGGAGTCCGCTACTCGAAACTTCGATCAACGGCGCGACCGATGCGATCGTGAACATCACATCCGGCTTCGATGCTTCATTGTACGAAATCAACGAGATCATCGAGGAAATCCAAAAATCATCGACGACCGATATCAACGTCATATACGGGTCCGCCATCAATTCGGATTTGCAAGATGAAATCATCGTCACGGTCATTGCGACCGGATTCAGTGAAGACCCGCTGTTCAAAGAGTATACTTTGCACAGGGCGGAAGAAAAACCGAAAACGGAAGAACTTCACGCTGACATCATCGCAAAAGCACCGAAGTTGAGCAAAAAAGAATTGAAGAAAAAAGCAAAGAATCAAAAGGATATGGAGATCATCAAAAAACCCGTTGAAGAGGAACAAGATGATATTCAAATACCGTCTTGGCTCAAGGAGCGATTCAAAAAATAACGAAAGGCTGACTCAGCCTTTTTTTATCGGAAAAAGGTTGTTATTTAGCGCATTTTTATGGTACAATTTTTAAGAAAGAGAGGAGGGAAAAACGATGGAAAACGTCATCACAAATCCGTTTCAAGCACAAGTCATTTCGATCTTGGAAAGCGTATTGGATACGGACGAAAAGCGCAATCAACTTGATTTGTTCCACGATTATGAGTTGGCGCAATCACTATTGGAGATGGATGAACGACAGCGATTGACGTTCTATAGTTTGTTCTCCGATTCTCAATTGGCACAAATCATTGCCCAGTTGCCCCCCTTGGAAGTCAGACCGTTATTGCAGAACATGTCGAAAAAGCTTTTGATGAGTATGTTGAATCAAATGCAGACGGATGACCTTGTCGACATCATTGAGTCCATTGAGCCAGAGGAAGATCGGCTGGTTTGGCTTGCATATATCAGTCCGAAACGACGCAACGAAGTTTTGGGCCTTCTCGATTTTGATCCCGCCTTGGTCGGGTCCATCATGAACCCGAACTTCATCGCCATCAAACGCGCTGACACGGTCAAGTCTGCCATCAAAAAAATGGTGGATCAAGCCCCTTATACGGAATTCATCAATAACTTGTTCGTCCTTGAGGAAGGACGGCTTGTGGGCGTCCTCTCACTTAAAGAGATTATCTCGGCGGGTCATCGGCCGACAGATTTGATTGAGGATATCATGACGACCAATATCATCACGGTGACACCTTGGACATCCAATGAAGAGGCCATCGAGTTGATGAAAAATTATGACTTCTTGTTGCTTCCAGTCGTGGATCAGAAACGAAAATTGCTGGGTATCATCGCCTTCGATGACATGTTTGAGGCCTTGAACAAGGAATCAGACGAAGACTATTCGAAACTCGCGGGATTAACGGAAATTTCCATCGATGAAGATCGGGAAAACGTCTTTTCATCCGTGCGCAAGCGTATGCCCTGGCTAGTGAT
>JAQVTV010000099.1 GCA_028699855.1 Candidatus Izemoplasmatales bacterium
ACTGGTGATTCTGACGTTTACGACTTTGGCAGCATCTGAGATGAAGCATCGAATCAAGGATGCATTGAACCTCCTCCCGGAACTCAAAGCACAAAGCGACATGATGGACGAAGCGATGATTTCGACGTTTGATGCGTTTGCCTTGAGAATCGTTTCGGATCACCATTATCTTTTAGATTTGCCAAAACATATCGCCATCAGCGATCGAGTGTTGCTCGACGAGGCGTCCGAATGGGCGTTGAACGAAGTATTCGAATCCCATTACCTAGATCCTTCAGATTCATTTAGGGCTTTGGTTACGCGTTTGTTCGCGCGCAACGATGATATGCTCAAAGAAGCCATAGGGTCGCTTGCTCGCGGTCTTGAGACCCATCCTGGCAGGATGCGTATTTTACGTGAATATGAACATCATTATCTTTCGAATGAGGCACTGGATGAGATCATGATGCACTTTCATGCTTTGATCATGAATGAGGTTCAGAAGATCAGGCAATCATATGAAGCGCTCTTGTCGATGCTCGAACAAAGCACCGATCCTCGGGCGAAACCATTCACCCAGCAAATCGTCGGAAGCTATCAGATAGTGTTTTCGGAAGATTCTTTGGAAGTCTTGGCTGAGGAAGTCCAAAATCTCAAACAACCGCAAATACCCAGAAAAAGAGGAGAGGAAGATGGCTTTCACGAAAGTGTCAAGGACATCTACACCGCTTTTCGCGCACGCATCGATCAACTCAAGAAGCGCTTAGGGATGTTTTATATGCGTGAGGACGCATCATTTCGTGAAGATGTCCTGGAAACCAGACCAACGATCATGGAAGTCGTGCGACTTACGATGGAGTATATGATCCATCTTGAGCAATACAAAAAGGATCATCAGCTATATCACTTTTCAGACATAATGATTCTGCTGATTCAACTCTTTGAAACCCATCCCGATTTGCTTAGGGAGTACCGCGAAAAAATCCACGAGATCATGGTTGATGAATATCAGGATACGAATGATTTGCAAGAGCGCATTCTGGAGATGCTGGGGAATGACAATGTGTTCATGGTCGGCGATGTGAAGCAGTCGATCTATGGCTTTCGGAACGCGAATCCGAAGAATTTCATTCGAAAACTCCATTCTTTTTCCCGAGACGGACAAGGAACGTTGATCGAACTCAGAGAAAACTTTCGCTCGCGCAAATCCGCACTGGATGCGACAAACCATATGTTCAGTCAATGGATGGATGAAGCTCTCGGTGGTATCGATTACCAAAACTCCGAAGAACTCATGTGCGGTAACCAGGCATATAATCGCCACGTTCATAATGGTGTTTCATACGAACCAGAAATCATCTATTATGATTTGGATCGTTATCGTGAAGGCAACCCTAAGATTCCTCAGGCGGAAATCGAGGCGCGTTGGATCGCATCAGACATCGTAAGAAGGATCACGCGCCAAGACCAGGTGTACGATCCGAAGTTGGGTTCAATGCGACACATAGAACAGAGCGATTTTGCCATTTTGATGGATCGCAAAACGGAGTTTGAGACATACCAGAAGTGTCTAGTGGATGCGGGCTTGATGGTTGATGTCTTCACCGAGGAACTATTCTCAACGAGTGAGGAAATCCGCTTCGTGATTCATTTTGTCAACGCCATCTCGGTCTATTTGGGCGATGATGAAGGGGATCTGTTTCGTTTCTCGCTATGGGGATTGTTGCGATCGTTCGTGTACCGTGTTCAAGATGATGAAATCATCAGATTGTTTCACGCGTTTCCCGAAATGAATCCCAAGAAGATGATCGACGAGCCACCGACATCTGCGTTGGCGCTTGTGGGTTCGCATATCAAAACCGTCTGCGAAGCAGTGCCTTTCCTCCCGATTGAAACAGTGTGCGAGAAGATCTATCAAGTGACGAATATTTGGGGATTGCTACATCGATTGGATCATCCCGAGCTTCGAGAGAAACGTCTGGAGTTTTTCTATGAAACGATCCGATCCTTGAACTGGTACACGTTCAATGATTGGGTTCGATATTGTCGCAGATTGCACGACAATCGTGACATCGACATCGATTTCTCACTTGCGCAAACGAAAGAACGAGGCGTCCAACTCTTAAGCATGCATAAATCCAAGGGATTGGAGTATCCGATTTGTTATTATTCTGGTTTGTACAAGCAATTCAATTACACGGAAAACAAAGCGTTCTTCGTTTTTGATTCATCCTATGGATTGTTCACCAAGGCCTATCGAAACGGATTTCTCAACACTGCCATCCATGCATTGCACGAAGAACAAAATCGGCAAGATTATCTTTCGGAGCGGATTCGCTTGTTCTATGTTGCACTAACGCGCGCAAAGGAGAAACAAATTCTCCTTTTACCACGCACGTTTGTGCCCGAGAACCATGTGCTCGACCAAAAGCCATCGCTCATCGATCCGGACATCAGGAAGCGAGCTCGATCATTCGCGGATCTTCTATCGATTCTCAACATCCCCGAGTCCTGGCTTCATGAGATGGATACTCCGGGGCAAGTCAGGTTGCAGCAACCACTCATGAAGGACCTTCAGACCACCTCGCTCCCCCGCAAGTCATTTGAATTCGCGGAAGAAGACATGATTCCGAAAACATATTCCAAGACGTCACTGGGCATCCTTGATGATCATCGTTGGCAGATGGTTCAAAAAGGGAATGAGCTTCATCGACAACTTGAGGATTTCGATTTCTTCGGCTATTTCAAAGGTGGCGATCTCATAGAAGACGAGAGTTTGCTGTCCTGCGTACAACCGTTGCTCGATAGCCCCGCGTTTGCCGGAGGCGTGCCGGATAATATCCATCAGGAATATGCATTCACCACAAAGATCGACAAAGACATGTTCTCGGGTGTCATCGATTTGTTGGTGGAATATCCAGACTATGTCGTCATCGTCGACTATAAGTTGAAGCACTTGGATGATGAAGCCTATATCCAGCAACTTGAAGGCTACAAGCGATATATCAAACGCATGTTGAATAAACCGGTTGCGGCGTATCTTTACTCCCTTACCGACCAAAATATCATCCAGGTGGGCAAAATACTATGAAACGTGATCCATGCGAATCCCAAGTCTATCGTTATGAACCCCCTTTCAAGATCAAGGGAATGAACCGTGTCACAGATGCGATCCTCTCATCATTTTCACCTTGGATTGAAGTCGGAGACGAAGAGAAAGACCTTGAAATCATCCATCAATCCGATATTTTGGAAGAATGCTACCACTTATCTGTCACCGAGCAAGGCATCAAACTTCTGTACGGCAATGAGTCCGGCCTGATCTACGGTTTGATTCGACTCGGTGAACTTAAGGTGTCTCCGCATGCTTTTTCACTCTGTGATTTGTTTGAACAACCCAGATTGAAACTCCGCGGTCTGATGGTCGACATCAGTAGGGACAAACTGCCGTCCATGGCGACGCTGAAAGCGATATGCGATTTCATGATGCGGGTGCGGATGAATCATCTCGAGCTCTATATCGAAGGCTTTCCTTACCGGTTTCCATCATTTCCGAATCTGCCCTACGATAATCCGATGACAGAATCGGAATGGCTGGAACTCGAACGATATGCGAACGATCGCGGTATCGACCTCGTGCCGAATGTCAATACCTTCGGCCATATGACCGCTTGGCTTGAACTACCACATTTTCGCCATTTGGCGGAGTCTGAAAGCGGATATACCATCCAAGGATATCCCTTTCCTCCATCCACTCTGAACCCTCTGGATCCCGAAAGTCAGCGTTTGGCAAAGATGTTGATCCATGATGTGTCTCATGTCTCAGCCAGTCCCTTCATCCATCTCAATGGCGATGAACCCTTTGAACTCGGGCAGGGAAAGAGCCGTGAAAATGTTCAGAAGTTTGGCAAGGGTCATGTGTACTATACCTACATGGCCGGTCTGCTCGAAGAAGCCAGATTGCATCGGAAAACCCCGCTGATCTGGGGCGATGTGATCAAGAGCCATCCTGAAGTCCTTTCCTGGTTCGACAAGCGCAGTATCATCGTCGATTGGGGATATGACCGTCATTATGATTTTTCCGTGCTTGCACGTCAGATGGACACAAAAAAGATCCCCTTTTTATGTGCGCCGGGAACCAATACCTGGAATGCGTTTCTCGGTCGCAACCAAGACATGGTGGCATCGATCGACCATGCCATCAACACGGTGGAATCATTCAAACAAACGGGAATCATCCTCACGGATTGGGGAGATTTTTCGCATCCGCAACCATGGACGATGTCATTGCTTCCCATCGCATATGCCGGGCTGAATGCATGGTCTGGCGATGTCGATATCTTCAAAGTGAGTGCCTTTGTCGATGATGCCTTCAAGCATACATCAAAGGTGGCTCTCGGTCAAACCATCCGAATACTCGGAGATTACGCAAATGATGAGCCATTTCGGATTGAAAACCAGACCTTGACGTTTGCGTCATGGATGTATCTCGATCCGAATCCTCACCATCCGCTTAAACAGAAATTCGATGTGTGGCACGAAGCACTCTCACGTCACCGAATCGATCCTTCATCCGCTCAGAAAATCCAGGAGTGTCTATCCATCGGTTCGCAAGGGTTGGACCAGGATCCGTCCATCGAGGCTCAAGAGCTCAGTTACGCCACCAAATTGACTGAGCTGATGCTCATCCTGAACCAATTGGTGCAAGGGCATCCTCAAGA
>JAQVTV010000005.1 GCA_028699855.1 Candidatus Izemoplasmatales bacterium
CGAACAGATGATGGTCGCCTGTCCAAGAGTTTCCACGGTCGAAAGGTTTTTGATGATGGCGTGCCGTTTGACCATCCGTTGCATGCCCAAAGCCAACACGACCGTGATGACGGCGGTCAAACCCTCGGGTATGGCTGCGACCGCAAGCGCGATCGCAGTCAAAAAGATTTCAAAGATCTGTTTTTGCTGGGCCAAGCCCAGAATAAACACAAAGACGGATACTCCGATGCATATCAATCCGAGGATCTTGGCGAATTGGTCAATGGTCTTTTGTAAAGGCGTTTTCGCTTCTTCCACACGATCAAGCATTTCCGCGATCTTGCCGATTTCGGTGTTCATGCCCGTTTCGACGACGATGCCATACGCCTTGCCATAGGTGACGAGCGTCGACATGAACGCCACATTCTTTCTTTCCGCGAGCACGACTTCGTGGTCATACTCGATGGTCGCGTCCTTTTCCACAGCCAGCGATTCGCCGGTGAGCGTCGATTCATCGATTTTGAAGTTGACGGATGAAAACAAGCGTACATCCGCAGGGACGGAATCGCCCGTTTCCAAATAGACGATATCACCAGGCACCAATTCAGTCGCGGATATCTCGCTTAAGACGCCATCTCTGATCACCTTTGCGTGCGGCGAACTCATTCTTCTGAGCGCAGCCAAAGCGTTCGATGCTTTGCGTTCCTGCGTCACACCCAAAAACGCATTCAAAATCACGATGGCAAGGATGATGAAGCCGTCAACCAATCCTTCATGACCGATCAATCCGGTGATGATCGAGATCACAGCCGCGATCAAAAGGATCAGGACAAGAAAATCCTTGAACTGAGACAAAAACATTTGGAACCATGTCTTTTTTTGAGTCTCACGCAAACTGTTGGGTCCGAATTCAATGAGCCTTTGTGCGACTTCTAAGGAACTCAGCCCGACTTTGACATCCACTTGTTTTTGGGTTTGTACTTGCTCGATATTTTTCAAATACGCATCCATTCTTTGTTTCACCCTTTCGCTTTAAAAAAACAGACCTATGCACATATCCGGTGCATAAGTCTTGCCGTTACGATCAAACCAGGCTAATGCCATGCATGTTGATTTGATCACGGGAACCGCCGGCTACTCCCTTATGTATTTGATTCAATCATATAGCACAAAGACGCGAATGTCAATCGGTTGGGGATTTCTTCGTTCCTTTAATTATTATCATGGACGCATCTTTGTTTTTGAATAGATTGATGCCAATCTCAATCGCCAATGCCAGGAGAATCAATAGAATCGTCCATGCGAACACTGTGTCGTACGCCAAATTGATTTTAGCCAAATACAGGCTGTTTCCGATAGATGTCCGGGTTTGTGACAAATATTCCGCCATGATCAGCACTTTGATTCCCAGACCCGCCGACTGCAACATCACCGTCCGAATGCGACTTCGCATCAAGGGGAGGTAACAATGCCATAATCCCGACCATTTTCGATTGTCTTCCAGGCGATACACATCGATCAATTCCGTGTCGATGCCGATGATTCCGTCATGAAACGCCTGATATATCAAAGGAAAGATCATTAAAAAGGTGATGACATAAGGTGTCACGCTAAAGCCGAAGAAGATCAGGAGGATGACGATGACCGACACCACGGGCACGCTTCGCAAAACCGCTGCGACCGGTTGAAAAAAGACCGCAAACCATGGCTTGAACCCGGCGATAATACCCAAAACACTCCCCAGTATCAATGAACCCGACATGGCGATGACCAAGCGAAGAAAACTCATACCCATCGCATTCAATGAAGCCGCATAACGAAAGAGATCAACGAATGCCATTCCGACCCTTGTGGGGCTCGGCAATAACAATGGGTTGTTGACCCATGCGAAGCCGATCAGCCAAATCAAAAACAGGATAAAGACAGATAGGATCATCAAAGAAGTTTTCTTCAAGAGTTCCATCCTCCTTTAGGGAAGATAATAAAAAGCGTGATCCGGAAGCCCGCCTCCGATCAGCGCGGGATTACGTTCCAGGATGAGAGAAAAATACGCTTCAAGATCCTCACGTACGTCAAGCGCGGATACAAAACCGAGGTGGCTGTTGGGGATCGCCGAAAGCAACACATCCCGCGAATAAGGATAATTCAAGCTTGCGGCAGTATCGGCCGCTGTTTCGGGAGAGTTCAGAACCTGGTTCACGGATGTTTCAAGCAAATCGAGGAAATCGGAAATTTCATCCTGTGTGAGCGTGGCTCTCGCAAATGCCCCTGCTTGCGGGTATGAACTCTCACCCGTCAGTTCCTGATACGCAACTTGAAGATCGATGACAGAAATCTCGGGAAATTGTGCGCTCAGGATCGAAAGCGAAGGTTCTGCGACGAGTACGACGCGCGACGGGTCGAAAACGAAATCAGCCATCGCGGTTTGAACGGAGTCGACGATACGGTAGTCTGAGACGATATCATGAGAAGACAATATGTATGTAAGGATGATTTCTGATGTCTGATTCATGCCAAAAACAGTGATTTCACGTCCGTTCAAGGTGTCTAGATCAAAAACACTGTCTGTTTGGGTGACCAGATAATAGTTTCCAAATACGATAGCGGCTATCAAGATATAATCGGGCTTCGTCTGATACAGTTTCGCGCCCAAGTTCGTCGGTGCCACAATGAAATCATGACTCTTTGAACCAAATGCCGCGACCAATGCATCGGCCCCCTGAACAATATCCACGAGATAATCCGGATCTTCATCTACATACATTAGGGCAAGTTGCGGTGATCCTCCGGGAACGATGAGGCTATATCGGTTGTGTCCGACACACGACACCAACCCCGACACAAGAAACAGACACAGAATGACACATCCCCGCTTCATGATCCTGAGTACGGGCTTCTTTTTGTGTATTTCGTATGAAGCAAGGTGTGCGCCAAATGGCTGTTGGGCTTATCCAAGAATGACTCATAAATCTCCTGAATGGCCGGGTTGAGATGAGACTTCCGAAATTCGGTCGCTTCATCAATCGCATACAAGACTTTCGCGCGTTTGGCGCGAACATCGACCTTTTCCTGAATTTCTGCGGGGACGATCGGTTGTCCGCCTCCGTTGACGCAGCCACCGACACAGCCCATGAACTCGACAAAATGATAGGTTTTTGTTCCTGTCTTCATGTGTTCGAGAAATTCCTTGATGGCCCTGCCGCCCTGGACCACGGCCACACGAATCTCGTTTCCGTGAATCGTGTACGTCGCCTCTTTGATCTCTTCAGAACCCCGGACTTCCGTGAACTCAATCGGGGTGGAATGGCCTTCCAATATTTCCGAAACAGTCCTGAGCGCGGCTTCCATGACGCCTCCGGACGCACCGAAGATGGATGCGGCTCCGGTATATGATGCCAAAGCCCCGAAAGGTTTGCTGGGCTCCAAATCACGAAACGGGATGCCTTGGTGCCGAATCAAGCGCGCGAGTTCGCGTGTGGTCAGCACGATATCGACGTCCCTGAGGCCGTCTCTGCCCATTTCGGGTCGTTTCGCTTCCGCTTTTTTCGCTACACACGGCATGATGGACACGGAAACGATATCTTTGGCCGCCTTGTTCAATCGCTCGGCATAATACGTTTTGATCAAAGCCCCCGCCATTTGTTGAGGAGATTTGCATGATGAAAGATTGGGAATGTATTCAGGATAATACATTTCCAAGTAGTTGATCCAGCCCGGAGAGCACGAAGTGAACATCGGCAAAACACCTTGATGATTCAGACGGTTGATGAACTCGTGACCTTCTTCCATGATGGTTAAATCCGCCGTGAAATTGGTATCGATGATCTCGTTGACTCCCAACTCTTTCAAAGAGGCGAACAACTGCCCTTCCACATTGGTGCCGATCTTGTAGCCGAACTCTTCACCCAAAGCCGCCCGTACCGCGGGAGCCACTTGAACCACCACGACTTTATTCGGGTCGCGAAGCGCACGTTCAAAAGTCTTGATTTGATCGTCTTCCCGCAAAGCTCCGGTCGGACACGCCTGAATACATTTGCCGCAATAAATACAGCCTGAATCTTCCAGATTATGAAATAACGCCGGTCCGACAAAGGTTTTCGAACCCCGCTTGTTGAAATTGAGGATTCCCAGACCCGACAGTTTTTCACACGCGGACACACAGCGTCCGCACAACACGCATTTGCTGGAGTCGATGACCATCGCTCCGGAAGTATCATTGAAGAGGATATCTTTCTGATCAAACAGTTTCGCGTTGGAAAAATCGTTTTCGACGTTATAACGGCGAAGGAGATCCAGAAATTCGCAACTGTTTTCCCGCGAACACTTCCAGCATTCAAACTTATGATTCCCGGCAAGCAATTCCAGATTGAAAGAGACTGTATCATAGACTTCTTTCGTGTTCGTCTTGATGATCATCCCATCCTGGACTTGGGTGGAACACGACGTCTTCAACCCCTTCTGACCTTCAATCTTGACGACGCACACCCGGCAGTTTGACGCTTCATGAATCCCCTCAAGAAAACAAAGCCTAGGTATTTTGATTCCTGCGACTTCCGCTGCGCGTAACACGGTATAATCTCCAGGTACCGAGACGGGTCTCCCATCGATGGTCAAGGTTACGAGATTAGACATGGGCATGCTCCTCCTTCATCACCGGTTTTGTGGAGATCGCATTCACGGGGCAAGCGACTTTGCATGCGCCACAATGGATGCATAATGCAGGATCAATATGATGCAGTTCCTTGACCTTGCCATGAATAGCGCCAACCGGACAGTTGCGTGCACATTTCGTGCAGCCGATGCAGTCCTCCGTGATAGTGAAAGTCGTCAGTTTCGCACATACGCCGGCGGGACAGACTTTATCATAGACATGGGCTTCATATTCCGAACGAAAATGTTTCAATGTCGACAACACGGGATTGGGTGCTGTTTGTCCCAATCCGCACAGCGATGATTCCTGGATCATTTTTCCTAAACGCTCGAGCACATCGAGATCTTCCTCGGTGCCTTTGCCTTCGCAGATACGATTCAGTATGTCGAGCATTCTTTTGGTTCCTTCGCGACAAGGCGTGCATTTTCCACACGATTCCTCGACCGTGAAGTCAAGATAAAACCGGGCGACATCGACCATGCAATTATCTTCGTCCATGACGATCATGCCACCGCTGCCCATCATCGAACCGAGTTCGACGAGATTATCAAAATCAATCGGTGTATCCAAATACTTTTCCGTGATACATCCGCCCGAAGGACCTCCGGTCTGAACGGCTTTGAATTTGCGTTTGTTGGGAATTCCGCCGCCGATGTCGTAGATTGCTTCGCGCAACGTCGTTCCCATCGGGATTTCGATCAAACCTGTATTCATGATTTTGCCGCCTAAAGCGAATACTTTCGTACCCGAAGATTTCTCTGTACCCACATTTTTGAACCAATCCGCGCCTTTCATGAAGATGACCGGAACATTGGCGAATGTTTCGACGTTGTTCACATTCGTCGGTCTGCCCCACAGACCTCGGACAGCCGGAAACGGCGGTTTGTTTCGCGGCATACCGCGTTCGCCTTCGATGGAGGCGATCAAAGCGGTCTCTTCGCCGCACACAAATGCGCCCGCACCCAACCGCAGTTCAATATCGAAATCAAAATGACTTCCCAAAATATTGCGACCCAAAATCTGCAATTCACGCGCTTGGCGAATGGCAATCTCCAGACGTTCGACTGCGACGGGATATTCCGCACGCACATAGATGTAGCCCTGATGCGCACCAATCGCATACCCGCATATCGCCATGGCTTCCAACACCGAATGCGGATCGCCTTCCAACACCGCTCGGTCCATGAAGGCACCGGGGTCGCCCTCGTCCGCATTGCAGATGACGTATTTGACGTCGTCGACGCTCTTTGCGGCAAACTCCCATTTGAGTCCGGTCGGGAATCCGCCGCCACCGCGTCCGCGCAATCCCGATTGCTTCATAGTATCAATGACTGTTTTGGGATCCATCTCGCGCAACACTTTGGCCAAGGCGAAATACCCATCCCGGGCGATGTATTCCGATATGTCCAGCGGATTGATCACGCCACAGTTTCTCAGGGCAATCCGTTTCTGCATTTTATAGAACTTGAGTTGGCTGATATTTTTGATTTTTCCTCTGTCGAAAGGCTCCGGAATGCGGTATTGTTCGACAATTCGTCCGTGCTTGATATGTTCTTCGATGATCGTCGCCACGGCTTCCACGGTGATGTTTTGATAAAACACCTCACCCGGATACATCACGACCACGGGATGATACTCGCACAGTCCCATGCATCCGGTCATCACGGTTTTGGCTTCGTCTGTCAAGCCTTCCTGTTCGAGCAGTCGATCGAACTCCCGCTTGATGTCCTTGGCTTCCTGCTTCGAACATGCTTCGCCACCACAAATAATCACATGAATTCGTTCAAGCATGATTCCACCTACCTTTTGATGGCCGAGAGAAAGTATTTTTCGATGGGAGCGCCACCGATGATATGCTCTTCGACGATATCTTCCACAACTCTTTCGCTGACTTGACAATAAATGGTGTGGTTGCCATTGGACTCCAATATCTCTACCAACGGTTCAAAAGCACATTCACCCATGCAACCGACCGGCGTCAAAATGATATTCTTGAGATTGTGCTCGCGGATCTCTTCTTGAAATTTTTGATAGACATGCTTCGCACCCGCGGCGATACCGCATGTGCCCATGCCGATTTGAATACGAATACTGCCTGGATTGAGTCGCATATTAATGTTTTTACGCGCAGAATCACGCAATTTGATCAGATCTTCAATGGATTTCATGGTTCTTACCTCCGATAAAATAATAATGGGATTAAAAAACAAAAAATCCCTGTTTGGAATCAAACTGAGATTCTCTGCCCATACTAATACGCACACAATGCGTCAAACGTTTCATAATGTTTTCTTGAAATTCTTGAGGATTTCCTTCGCGTTTTGTACCGAACAATTACCGTGAACCGTTTGATTGACGGTTATGACCGGAGCCAATCCGCATGCACCGATACACCGTGTGGCCTGCAAAGTGAAAATCCCGTCCGCGGTCGTCTCTCCCGGTGCGATTTTCAACTCATCCGAAAAAGCATCAAGAATGCCTTGTGAACCCCTGACATAACAGGCCGTTCCAAGACATACATTGATGATGTTTTCACCTTTCGGTTCAATCGAAAATTGGCTGTAAAACGTCACGACGCCATTGATCTTGGCGATGCTTTGGTCCAGTTCTCTCGAGATGATTTTTTGTATGGACAAAGGCACACAACCAAAGATTTTCTGTGCTTCGTGTAATGTAGGCATCAATGGACCCGGCTTTTTTTTGTTTTCTTCCATTGATGCATACAAATGAGCGAGTTTTTCCTCTGTGATCAATTGTTTTCCGCTCACTATCAATGTAACTCCCTTCTTCGTTTATTCAAGCACCCGTATTATAACACTTAAACAGACGAAAAGGAACATGCGAAAAGACCACTAAACCGTTTTCTTTTTGCGAAGAGCGATCAGCCAAAGACCATTCGACAAGAACACAATCGTTGCCATGGCCGATGCAAGAAATATCCATGGGTTTTCGATCCCTCGGGGGGTGTCAGCTTTTGGAACATCCACGCCGATATGCTCATAGTCTGTGGGTCTCAAAGAAACATTGATCTCGAGTGTCTTGCTGATGACGTCGCCTTGGGTGTTTTCTATATCGAAGGCCAAATGATATGTCCCCGGAGTATGAGCGTGTTTGGAGTAGGAATCATAGGTCACGAGCAATTGATAATCGTTTTTGAGATCCAATTCCCCGGTATGACCCATAAGAGTGATGACATCGCCCAAAGAAAGCACCCAATCGTTGTATACCCGAATGACGGAACGATCAAAATATACCAGAGGTCCCACTTCGTCGATCACGTGAATGGTAATGGTTTGAGTCGCGATATTTCCACTCGAATCCCTCACCGAAAACACCATCTCATAATCACCCAGCGTAGTGTTTGAGGGTGTGTATGTGTCGTGAACAAGTTCGAGTTCCAAAGTCGCTTGAAGGTCATAGTTATCAATTACGTGGAGTCCTGATTTCACGTATTGGGGCGTAATGAGCCGATCATATCCGATGGCGATGGTGGTCGTCCCAGAAATGATGGGCTCATCGCAATCAACCACTTCGATATACAAGGTGTAATCCGCTCTGTTCCCGCTTTGATCTTCCACGAAAAAACTGACTTCGTACCCACCGACTACATCTGCATAGGATGTGTAGCCATCCGTATCTACCATGATCAGGTGGCTGACATCACCGTCATAGTTGTCACTCGCCTGAACCATCGCTTTGAGCGCATCAAGGGCGTACACATTCGGATAGACCGCCTGCACGATCCCGACATCCGAGAAAACGGGCATCACCATATCAACCACACAAACCAGAACATCAATTTCGGTTTCGTTTCCGCTTGTATCCGTCACCGAGAATGTGATCACATAATCCCCGAGTATCGTTTGGTTGGGAGAATAATGATCCGCTTTGATCTCGATCATGTCGGTGACATCGCCATCAATGGCGTCATACGCGATCAACCCTTCTTGGATCTCACTGGCACTGATCGGCGTGTCCACATAGGAAATGACTCGACCCGCAGACAGAAAATAAGGCGCGGTCGCATCCACGACCACCCCCTCGATGAATGGTTCATATTCCGTGTAGATTTCGCCTTCTTCAAGCATGAAGCCCGTAAACGAAAAATCGGATCGCGCAAAATAACCGCTTTCTCCCGTGAAATTGATTTGGATGTAATTGATGCCCGTATCCGTCATGAACGTCACGGTGAAGACGTTTAAATCCGGCACATCCGCGAATGCCGTGTAATCGATGACCTCGCTCCATTCGAAGTCATCATCATGATAAAAACTGATCACGACTGTCGGCCTTTCATACTCCAGGTAATCCCTGGGCACACTCAATAGATATGTCGTGTAGGGTTTGACCAAAAACGGTGTTTCGGTATAGTAATCGGTTCCCTCAAGCACAAAATAATCCTCTGATAAATAGTTTCTCCCGCCCGGCAGGCAATGGACATTCGCGCCATGGATCCGATTCGTCCCACAAAGCAACATCCCGCACAACATCCAGACAATCAACCATCCTTGTTTCATTCTTTTCACCCCTTCGCATAGAAAACGATACGCTTCCCTGAAATGTTCTCCTCTAAAAAAATCTTGCGAAAGGATAAGCGGAGTACACATCACATCCTAAACAGAACGAGCCTCATACGCTTATATAAAAAACACCACTTCTCAAATGAAAAGTGGTGAAGGTTGAAATGAGGAATATTTATACGAGTTTCCCCCGCAAGTAACTTGAAATGACGTCTACCACCAATACCATGACCACAATTGCCAAGAGGATCGTACCCAAGATATTCCAACTCCAGCTTTCCGCCGCAAGAATCAGTGACGCGCCCAACCCTCCGGCCCCGATGATACCCAGAACCGTCGCGGAACGGACATTGATATCCAGACGATACAAGGTGATGGACGAAATGTCGGCGGCCACTTGCGGAATGACTCCGTATCGAATCTTCTGCCAGATGTTCGCGCCCACAGCGTCCAAAGCTTCCAATGGGCTCTTATCCATGTTGTCGATCGCTTCCGCGAATAGTTTTCCGAGCATCCCGATCGAGTGTAATCCGATGGTCAATACACCGGTTAACGCATTCATCCCGAATCCTTTGACCAAAATCAACGCCAAAATGATTTCCGGAAACACTCTGATGATGACGAGAATCGCTTCTCCGATTCTGGCCACATGTTTTCCCACGATATTCTGCGATGCAAGAAAACCGAAGGGGATCGCCAATACCGCGCCGATGAACGTACCGATAAATGCGATCGCCAAAGTCACAAGCGTCAGATATACGACGCCTTCCTTAAATTGAAAGATGCCGGTCCCGAAAAAGAAATCCCATTGAAGATCGGCAAAGCCCGCAAGCATCACCCGCAAGGAATGTCCGATTGACCGGAAACGACTCCAGTTGATCTTCGAACCAGAAAACGAAAACACGATCGCCACAATCATCGCGACAAAGAAAATCAGATTCATCACCCAGCGTTTGGGCTTGCGCTTCAGCGCTTCTTCTGCTCTGTTCATTGGAGTTTGCTCCGGACGAGGCTTGAAATAAGTTGAACGACCAGAATGACAACGAACATCAAAATGATCGATGCGCCCACGCGGTCATAGTTATACAAAATGTTGTCTTTGATGACTGTTCCGATACCGCCCGCGCCGACATATCCCAAAATCGTGGATGATCGGACGTTGATTTCAAAAATGTAGATCAAGTAACTGATGAAGACAGGCAACACCTGTGGCATCACGGCATAACGAAGCGACTCCACTTTCTTCGCTCCCGTCGATTCAAGTGCCTCGACCGGACTCATGTCGATCGTCTCAATCACTTCATACAACATCTTCGACATGATGCCGAAGGTGAACAAGGTGATCGCGATGATACCGGAAAGAATTCCTGTACCAACGAAAAAGACGGCGATCAAGGCGAGAATCATCGCGGGAATCGTCCGAAACAGATTCATGATGGTGCGTGCGGGGATGTAAATGATCGGCAGCTTGACAATGTTTTTCGCCGATAAGACCGCCAGAGGAACTGCCATCAGCGAGCCGAGCAACGTCCCGGCAAAACTCATGTTCAAGGTTTCTTTCAGCGGTTCGATGAGCGATGTAAAAATATAAGAAAAATAATCATTCCAAGTCCGATTCCCTTTCGGGGTAAACAACTTGACAATGATGATTCGTAATTCTCCAAGTTTAATAAAGGAAGCATCATATGGAATCAGTCGGGAAAACAAAAACAAAAGCAACACGACCGATCCCACAATAATCCAAATCTTGTTAAAGGGTTTGGTGACTGTCTTGCCATTGGTCAAAGTATACTTGGTCATCACTACTCACCTAGAACTTCGTCATGTCTGAGAGAACGGCCATAGATACTGACAAGCGTATCATCGCTGATATGGGCGGATGGGCCATCATAGACCACTTCTCCGTCTTTGATTCCGATAATGCGGGTCGCATATTTGAGTGCCAAATCGACATGATGCATGTTGGCTACAACGGTGATGCCAAAATTCTTGTTGATCCGATGAAAATCGTCCATGACTTGGACGGTGGTAATCGGATCGAGAGATGCCACGGGTTCATCCGCCAAAATCAATTTGGGTCTTTGCGTGAGTGCGCGAGCCAAAGCGACGCGTTGTTGCTGACCGCCTGAAAGTTGATCTGCTCGCGTAAACGCCTTTTCCAAGATACCCATGGTATCCAAACTCTCCAGAGCCATCAGTTTGTCTTCTTTGGGAAACAGCCCGAAAACCGTTTTAAAGGTAGGGTGGTAAGCCACCCTACCTGTCAAAACGTTATTGAAGACCGACATGCGCTTCACCAAATTGAATGATTGAAAAATCATGCCGATACTTCTCCGAAGCAAGCGCAATTCCGCGCCTTTGATGGAACTGATCTCGACATCGTCGATGTATAGCTGGCCCGAGGTGATCGAAATCATTTTGTTGATGGAACGAAGCAAAGTCGATTTGCCCGCCCCAGACAACCCGATGATACCGACAAATTCCCCATCATGGATTTCAAGGTTGACATTTTTGAGCGCCTGAACCCCATTGGGGTAGGTTTTGCTGACATCTACGAATTTGATCATTGAGTTCCTCCGTTAAACTATCAATCGACTTAGGGGTTCAAAAATTGATAGAGTGCTCTTTCATCGTCATAATCTTCATCGTGTGCAACAAGATATCCGGTATGATTGTAAATCGTCAATGCAGCCGCGCCTTTTTCTGTGTCAATAATTTCTATGAAAGCTTCTTGAAGTGCGGTTTTCAGTTGCGGTCCAAGTGTGGATACAACCGAGATAGTATCATTGAAAATCGGGGTGGTCAGCGCTGCGACTCTCGTAAGCGCAAACCGGTTTTCACCTGCATTGGCTGCTTGCCATGTCGTGTAATTGGAGTCTCCGTAACGCGCATCAAAGAATGTGAATACACCATCCACTTCATCGTTCAGAAGCGAGATGACAGAGTTTTGATGTCCGCCAATCGTTTGATAGCGCACTTCTCCGTTTGCTGCATTCGGAGTCGTGTTCACGAAAGTCAAATCATTTTGATACAAAAGGAATGATGGATAGACGAAACCGGAACCAGAAGTTGTTGATTGTGTTCCAATCGTTTTTCCTGCTAGCCATTGAATGCCTTGAGCTTGGTAATCAGCGTAATCTTCAGTTTTGATGAGCAACATCGAGTAATAGGAATTGACTTGGTGTTCGCTGGAGGTAGCTGCAACGTAGTTCGCATTGTTGTTCGCGTTCGCAATAATGGTCGCCGTGTCTGTGATGACAGTTCCGTCATTGGCGATCTGGCATTGATAAGCGTCGCGAACTGAAGTGAGAATCACTTCAACTTTTCCGGGGTCTTCTGTCGTCACGAAAGCATATTGCTGAGATGTGAGGAAGCCCACGTGGACTTGCCCCGATGTCATCGCCTCGATGACGGCCGCATAACTGGTACCCACGCTGATGTACACATGGATATCGAATCCGGCTTCCCTAAGTTTATCTTCAAGCATGACTTCCAAATCTTTGACGAGTGTCAATTTGGATGCGTTGAAGGATGTGCTTGGGACAAACTGAACAATCAAGGTAGCAGGGTATTCTTCTTCGATTTTCGGTCCGCAGGCCGTGACGGTAAAAAGAAATACAAAAGCCATTGCCATCAACAAAATCTTTTTCAACTTTCTTTCCTCCCTATGATTTTTTTCGTGGATTGTGTTTTCCACATAATTTCATTATAGACGATACATGGATGATGTCAATTGAAACTGCGTTTTTATATATGGAAAAAAAGCTACTCTAAATGCGCCTTCTTTTTTTATCCATCAAGTATTCCTATAATGATAATCGTATTGAGCACATTATGACACATACTTGATACCTGTTATACTTGAAATTCAAGTCAAACGTTTGAACTTATCTTTATGCGTGATTCCAAAATAATCATGCAATAACAAATACTTTTGATACAGTGAATCGTATACTTCCTGAGCTGCTTGATCAGGGGCAAAAGACTGATCGCGAATTCCTCCGATGACCGTTGAAGCCTCTTGAATTGAAGAAAACCCTCCTCGATTCTTTCCTGCTGCGACCGCACCAAACATTGCGCTCCCTAAAGCAACCGCTTGTGATGATTTTCCGACGAATATCTCTTTACCGGTGATATTCGCATATATTTGCATCAGTTGAGCATTCTTTTCTGCGATTCCACCCGTCGCAACCAATGTGTTCACTGGAATACCTTGGGTCTCGAATGTTTCAATAATCTTGCGTGTGCCAAAGGCAGTCGATTCGATTAATGCACGATAAATATCTTCTGCTCTTGTAGCCAGAGTCAAACCAACGATCAACCCTGTTAATGAGGAGTCCACCAATGTGCTTCGCACGCCATTGAACCAATCTAAAGCAATCAATTGATGATCTGATAAAGGTCGTTTCAGCATTTTTTCGGTAAGAACACTATGGATTGATGTTCCTCGTGCAATCGCTTCTTGATGATATTCTGGAGGAGTAATGTGATCTGTTACCCATTGAAAATGGTCGCCGACGCATGCTTGGCCTGCCTCGTATCCATAATAACCTTCGATGATACCATCCTTGACCACGCCACTGATGCCTGGCACAAGAATCTCTTCCTTCGACAGCATCAAATGACACGTACTAGTTCCCATGATCATGAGCATGGATCCGGGACCAGTTATACCACACGCCGGCACAGCCACATGCGCATCAATGGATGCCACAGCCACACTAATCCCCTCGGCTAAGTAGAATCGTTGCGCAGCATCAGGAGTAATAACTCCTGCAAATGAACCCGATGGATACACTGGGCCTAGTTTAAGTGGTAAATCATTGAGATCAGGATTGATTTGATGAATAAAATCAGCTGTGTAATATCCATCCTTTTCGACATATCCCGCTTTGTATCCCGCTGCACAACTGTTACGTCGCCACCTTCCCGTCAATTGAAATATGATCCAATCTCCGGCTTCTACGAACAAATACATTTGATCATACACTTCAGGAGCTTCTTCAAGTATTTGCATGACTTTCGGTAGCATCCATTCTGAAGATATCACGCCACCATAACGCTGCAAAAAGGCTTCGTTTCTCGATCTCGCCAACATATTGATTCGATCTGCTTGGGCTTGCGCAGCGTGGTGTTTCCATAGTTTTACATACGCGTGCGGGGAATCCTTGAATCGTTCTTCATGACATAGAGGCTCTCCGTTTTCCGATACCGGAAGCATCGTACATGCAGTGAAATCTACCCCGATTCCGATGATTTGACTCGGAAGAACGTGTGCATTGTGGCACACCTCTTTGATTGCTTTTCGCATCGAATCAAGATAATCCTGAGGATTCTGAAGCGCGTAATCATTGGGAAGTGACTGACCATTTATGAACGTTTGGTCCATGACTCCATGTGCATACTCATGAATAGCAACCGAAATTTCCTTGCCCGTCGCAAGTTGAACGAGTAATGCGCGTACACTCAATGTACCAAAATCTAAACCAAGAGCGTACGTGTGATTATTTATAGAGCGGTCCATAATGTTTGCTTGCCAAATAATCTGCAGCTTCTAGGTTTTCGGTGCCAAATCCGCTATATGAATGAGGTCTGTATATGGATTCTTCATCCACATTATGCAACGATACCGGAATTCTCAACATGCTGGCAAGCGTGATCAAATCCTTGCCGATGTGTCCATAGACGAAAGCGCCATGATTAGCTCCCCATTGTGACATAAATGAATGAACATTGCGAAAGCCGTTTTTATCGATAAGCTTTGGCACAAAAAACGTGGTTGGCCATGTGTAATCAGTCAGCTTCCAAATCGTATCCGCGACTTTTTCTGGTATGACACAAGAATATCCCTCACCTATTTGGATTACAGGTCCGATACCATCAATAATATTGACTCGAATCAACGTCAATGGCATTTCATATTGTGTAATGAATCGAGAGGAGAATCCTCCTCCTCGAAAATAGTCTCGATCCGCGGGACAAAACTGAGTCAATTCAAGCATTTTTTTGTGCTCATCATCAGTTGTTTTCCACCAGGGTTTCATGCAATGCTCACCATGATCATTCTCACAGACTCCAATGCCATCCAATGCTGCACTGCCACTGTTTATCAGATGAATCAAGCCATCCTTTGCAAGTCCTTCCGGTCTCCAACCCGTGAACCGTTCAATACTTTTGGGACTCCAATAAGTCCGTACATCCGCAAAAACTGCTGGTTGTCCTGTGAGCGCTTGAGCAAAATACATCGCTGTTCCATTCAATCCATCATTTTCAGTTGCGACAATCAGCGGTTGTCTTTTCCCGTTCCAGTCAAAACTTGAATTCAATATCGCTTCAGCGAAATCTCCGTTTGGCATGAAGTCTGTCCACTGTCTTTGGCCTTGAAATCCTCCAAAAGCCCCACAATGGCCGCAAGACTCTTCTTCCCATCCCAATGCTTTCAACCGAGGATTTCCACGAATAATGTCGCGAATAATGAGTGTCATCTTGACAGAAAACTCCCAGTCACGAGCGAGCTCTTCAGGTGTCTTTTTAACGCGATTCTTATCATGGCCTTTGATGCAATTGCTCTTTGTCCACGCTAGTGCTTTTTGATATTCCTCGGAATCAAATATTTCCAACTGAACCCGACGCATAATTTCACTCATATCCACAAATTCCGGTCGTAAACCGAGATACTCCTGGAAAAAATGATGATCACAATACGAACCCATGATTCCCATGGATACGCCACCGATATTGACATATGCGCGATGTCTCAGTTGTCCTACAGCGATTGCGCACTGCGCGAATTGCACAATTTTAGCCCTCACATCATTGGGCACTTCTTGATCATCTACGTTTTGTACATCTTCACCATAGATTGCGAATGCAGGAATTCCTTTCTGAGCATGGGCAGCCATCGCCGCAGCCAAGTATACTGCGCCTGGTCTATTTGGATTGTTCAATCCCCAGATTGCCTTGATTGTCATCGGGTTCGTGTCCATTGTTTCTGTTCCGTAGCACCAACATGATGTCACAGACAAGGTCGCGACAACATTTTCTTTGGAAAACTGTTCTTCTACTTGGCTTGCTTCAGCAAAACCGCCAATAGTCGTATTGCCGATCACGCATTCTACTGAAGAGCCGTCAAGATAAAAACAATCGGATTCGATAATGCGTTTGGCTTTGTACGCCATTTCCATACACACTTCTTCAAGGCTTTCGCGGATGCCCCCCCGCCTACCGTCGATGATGGCTCGGATTCCAATCCTTGGTTTCATAATCATCCCTCCATACATTTGTCATATATCATCTTATGAAGATGATTAAATCGATTTGTTTAGAAAATCTCGATGTGTCTGCACATCGAATCATTACTGTTGATTCACTACGCATTTAAGACAGAGAATGCATCGCTAGAATACCTAGCGATGCATTTCCTGAATCATGACTACTCTTCGATTGCTGGAGGTACGACCAACGATATCCAAGTATCCCTATTTGCAATGACGAGTTCGACATCATCATAGGTCAAAACATGATTGCCTGTCTCGGTATTTTGGAATAGACCAAATTGGATATTATCCAAATCAAGTTCAAGATCGGCAAAGTAGCTTAGCTGAATCGTTTGAGTGAATGTAACGTTTGTTCCATCATCTTCGATTATTGGAACGCCAATCTCTGGTGTCCATGGGCCAAAGTAACCTGCTTGAGGCATATACACGCCGGTCCAAGCCGATGGGATGATGCGAACCTCATAGATGACCGAATCACCAAACACGAAATATTGCCTAATACTTTCCTCAAATCCATTTGATGTAAACGCACCGGAAGCGATGACGTACTGCGTGATGATTGCGCCATCAACATAGCGAATCGATCCTACGATATCATCTTCACCAAAAGTTCCCAACAAATGATACTCATCGGTTAAGTTGATAACAGGCGATTCAATCGGGTCATCATCGTCATCTCCTCCGGGGAGCGTGAGTTGTAACCAATTCGAGCTATCGTCGATTGACAATTGGAATGCGTCGTTGTAGATGAGCGCGTCCGAACCTTCTGCAGTCACTTCAAATACACAGAAGTAGATTTCATCCAATGAAAAACCCATATTCGTAAAGTAACTGACTTCGATATCTTGACTTAATGTGTAGACGCCCTCGATATCTGTAATGACCGGATTATGGATTTCAGGAGTCCACGGAGCCCATGCTCCGGATTCCGGCTTGAACACGCCGGTCCACGACCCATTTATCGCACGAACCTCATAGATTTCATTGTCACCGAAAATAAAGTATTGACTGAGTCTTTCCTCAAAGGGAGCGTTCGTAAATGATCCACTTGTCGTCACATACTTCATTTTCAGGGTTCCATCGACATACGCGATATAGACTTCGAATTCGTCTGGGCCAACGGTTCCTAAATAGATGTAATCTTCAGATAAAATAATCTCCTCATGTCCTACTTGTACGGGCCAAGCTTCTTTCAGGACGATGGGTTCAGACAGCACAATGGTCAAACTGCTTTGTGACAGCGACTTATCTTTATAACCTTCTTTGGAAAAATCGAGCACATACGGCGTTGTGCTATGCGCGATATCCACGAACTCGAAATGTCCTTCACTATCCGTGGTCGCGACAAATGATGTATTACGAATCGATACCGTCACACCTTCAAGGGGCAACCCTTCTTCATCCTCAACCGAACCCGAGACATTCAAATGCGTAATGACGGGTTCCAACGCAATATTTAGGGTCGCTTGATGATCAGTAAACGCACTGCGTGTAACAGATCCTCGGAATGTATGATCGGGATAAGTGGCAACGATGGTAAGCACACTTACATTGATTTTATCGGCGGGTACAATCAATGTATATGCCCCATTGGCATCGGTCATCGTGGAAATATTCAGTCCTTCAATGGTTACGCTTGCGTTTTCAACGGGATTATCATTTAAGGTGACCACACCACTCACGGTTCTTTCTTGGGGCTCAAGTACAGCATTTGATGAGCCCTCGAAAATGCTTCTTCCATCAGGAGCGATACGCACCCAATCCTGGGGGTTATTATGGGAAACGATAGCTCTTCCATCCACGCCAAGCATATCATCGCGATACCAATGATAGAGATTGACTTGATCGTGATCGGTCCAGAAATTCAACCCCAAACCCACGACGTCATCTTGATCAATAGCGAAGTCCGCCCCTGCGTAATCGCCAAAGACTGAATACTTGACAAACAAGGACAACACAACTTTATCTTCGACTTGGTGCGTTTCATAGATCAGTTCTGTTCCCCAAAGGATCGATGTCAAGAAACGAACACCCTCTAGATAACTGACTACAACCACGATATCATTGTTGGATGTCATTGCGATTTCGATCGTATGTGATCCATCCAGTCGTGAGTTTTCAGTATAGGCACCCGGATTGATATATACTTGTACCTTTTCTTCCTTGCCAGCAGAATAACGGAATTCATCGGCAACAAATTGGAAATAGAAACCGGTAGACGATTTGGTAAGATAGCCTTCAACGAGGTAGGGCGCATCCAATACAGATCGGAAGAGCACA
>JAQVTV010000006.1 GCA_028699855.1 Candidatus Izemoplasmatales bacterium
CCTTTCGGTCACGTCGATCGAGGAGATCCGCAAACGGGACATGTTCGGATTCTCAATGAGCTTTCGGATCAAGGTCGTCAGATCGATATGGTCCAATTCGCGTCCTTAGGCGTCTGTATGAATACCGGTCAGAACGATTTCCGGGTGAATTTTCGCTAATGCATCGGCTTCTTTCAATACCACCTCAAGCGGTTTTGAACGCACGCGTCCCCGCGTGTAGGGGATAATGCAATAGCTGCAGAATTGGTCACAGCCATCTTGAATCTTCAAAAAAGCGCGTTGATGGATCTGGAACTTCTTTAGCGACAGCGCGTCATATGGTTCCTTCTTCAAATAGGAAGAATCCAAGATGAGCGGTTGTGGATCGCGCCGGTACATATCGAGCAGATCCGGAATCCGTTCACGGTCTTTCGTGCCGACGATGATGATGACCCCGGGGATTTTGGCGATCGTCTCCCTCTCCATCTGACTCAGACAGCCCATGACCACGACTTGGGTATGGGGATTTTTCGCGATAGCCCGCCGGATCATCTGTTTGGACTTGCCCTCGGCGACCTGAGTCACCATGCACGTGTTGATCACGACGTAATCCGCATCTTCCATATTGTCAACCCGCTGATATCCCCGATCCTGCAACAACTCCCACAAGGCCTCGGTCTCATAGGTGTTGACTTTGCAGCCGAGGGTGACAAAAGAGATGTTCATGAAGCGTCGCCCCATATGGCGTGAACGAGACTCATCGCCGCGATCGCCGCGGTTTCTGAACGCAAGATGCCGGGTCCCAAAGTCGCTAATACGGCTTTCTTATGAGTCAAGTAGGACTGCTCTTCCAAGGTGATGCCACCTTCGGGTCCGATGATGATCATGAGCCTTTCCGATGCGGATGCGCTCAGTAGAATCTCAGAAAGATTCCGACTGGTCTCCTCTTGACGTTCATAACACAACACGATGCGGTCAAACCCATCGAGTTCAAGTTCGGTCAAACGCATCGGCGGGCACATCCGAGGAATATCGAGCCGCTCTGATTGTTCGGCCGCTTCCTTGAGGATTGTGTGGTATCTAGTCATTTTCTGAATGGAATAGCCATCCGATTTCACGACGCTGCGCGTAAACTGGATCGGTACTATTTCCGCAACACCGAGTTCGGTAGCTTTCTCGAGCACCCATTCAAAACGCTCGCGTCGAATCAGCGCTTGCGCCAGCGTCACACGGTAGGGAATCATCCGACTCGGTAGTTCTTCTTTCAGGCGCACGCGCGTCATTTGATGGTCGATCGCTTCAATCTCGCCCAACCACAAAGAACCCGCATACACGAGTGCGAGAGGATCATGGATACGCCCGCGCATCACATTGCGGATATGGTGATGGTCCTGACCTTGAATCACGGCCACGCCATCCTGGCATTGCGCTTCTGAAATGAAATATCGTTGCATCATATCACCGGTGATATGATACCACAGAGCTCCCCTGATGGGCAAATAATATTCATTTTCTGAAGAAAAAGAGAGCTGATTAAACAGCTCTCAAAACTAATACTTTTGGACGACTTCATAGGCTCTGGCGGCTTTGCCGTCTCTGAGCGTGACGACAGTCGTGTCAGTGTAGCGACTGAGGACTTCCATCTTCTGGGGCGGTGTCGCCAATACGATTTGAACGGGCAGGCACTGGATGAACTCCATCATGGATTTGATGCGGGAAGTATCCATTTTGTCGAAGACTTCATCGAAGAGGATCAAACCGATGGAATCGTTGACATTTCCGCGCTGTGCTTGTTGGAAGACACGGACGAACGATGCCAGGGTCGCCACGTAGAACGGCACTTGAGTCTCGCCTCCGGATTTTTCTTTGAAGACTTTCGAGTACAGAATGACATCGCCCTGTTCGTTCTTGATCTTGATGTCATAATCCATGTAGGTGCGGTAGTCGGTGAACTTGTTAATCGCGCCTTGACTGTTCAATTCCTCGCTGGCGAGATTGATGAACAATTCTTCGAGTTGGCGCTGATACTTCATTTCGAAATCATAGTTGAAGATTTCCGTTCCACTCTTCATCGACTCATCGGCGAGCACCATGTCGTAGTAATCGCCGTAATCCTTGCTTTTGGGGAAGATGAATTCGTAGGTGTCATCACCGAAGTGGATGGTTTGCAACGTGTCGTTGATCTTCTTGATCTCATCTTGCGCGGTGACGATGTAGTTTCTCAATTTGGCTAAGAAGTCTTCTTTGAACAACCGTTCAGCCGCTTCTCTTGCTTCTCTGACCTTCGTCTCGTATTTGACGAGTTCGGATTTCACCAATTTGTTCATTTCATTCAAATACAGGCTCATATGTTCGATGCCATAGGGATAACTCAAATTATAGGTGTGGGTGTATTTGAACTGTTTGGACTTCAAGGTGTCTTCGAGATTTTGCAGATTATGCAACTCTGCCGAGATTCTCTCCTGGTACTCCTCGACGATTCGGCGTTTGTCCGAAGCATTTTGGATTTCCTGGTGATAGAGGTTTTTCGCTTCGGTCTCAAGACTCAGGTTGTTTGACTGCATTTCCAGAAGTTCTTTTTCCGAACTCTTGATGCGGGTCTCGCATTCGAGGATGTCTTCATGGTACTTGAGTTCATCGGCGTTGAGTTTGCCCACTTCTTCATCCAGTTTGCGGCGCGCGGTTTGATGACGACGGATTTCTTCCTTGATCGCCTCGTACTCCTCGCGGATCTGGTTGAGGTTTTCTTTGGGCAGGTTTTGTTTCTTCAAAACGAGCTCTTTGCGTTTCTCTTTGAGTTTGGGTAAATCGAGCTGCGCTTCGAGCATCGTGATGATGTCGTGAAGCATCAAGGCGGAGATGGCATTGTTCTCTTCGCTTTTCATCTGCAACACTGCGGTGATCTTTTGGTATTCCTCTTTGGCTTTTTTGGCTTCAAGCCGCCATTTGTCGAGTTGTGTTTCAGCAGCGCGTTTACCGATGAAAGGTTTTTCGGTATTTTTATAGAGGCTGCGTACGGTATAGGATCGATATACCATCCCGAAGCGGGTGATGGCTTGGGGATATTGTTCCAACTCGGAAGCGTCACCGACCATGATCAAATTCCCCAACGTCATGTTGATGTAATGTTGAGCGTCAACGTTTTCCGAAGTGAGAATCGATGCAAGCGATCGTTCTTGATGCGTCGTGTAGTGCTGGATCTTCTTCGTGTTGACGAGCCCCACGCCGTATATCTGCATGGAATCCTTGATCTTGTTGTAGATGCTGAGCGCTTCATCGAAATATCTCGGTTCGACGATGAGGTTGAAACGTTGCTGACCGAGGTAATCTTCGATCGTATCCGCCCATGAGGAATCCGTGATTTCCAAGAGTTCAGCGAGAATATGCACACTGATATCGACGCCAAAGCGTTCTTTGACTCCCTGTTCGATACTGGATTGCAGACGCTTGACCATCGGGTTGTAACGCAATTGATGTTGATCGAGTTCTTTGAGCGTTTGATAGATCTCGTTTATTTTTTCGACGAGGACTTGACGTTCACGCTCCAAAGCTCCGGATTCCTTTTGGTTGCTCTCTTGTATCTCTCGGAGGGTTTTTTCGCATTCCTTCAGATCGAGACGGACTTTATCGAGTTTGTCTTCGGGGATATTGAAATAGTCGATTTTTGCGAGATCGCCGTAGACATTACGCTTGTGTTCGGTCTTGAGTTCTTTGACGACTACGTTCAATTTCTCCACGCGACGGACGAAATAGCGTTTGATTTCCTCTTTTTCATCGATGGACTGCGTCAGAGACAAGATTTCCTTGTCATAGATCTCTCCGGCTTTGAACGTATCATCCGATTGCAAGAGGGCATAGATTTCTTTTGCCCTTTCATCGAGAATCTCGAGTTGATGATTGATGTCGGAGGCGCCTTTTTTGTTCTTTTCGCGGTTGATGGAAACCTTGTCCAAACTCCGGGTTTTGCGTTGAATCTCATCTTTGATCGACTCAATCTCGATCAATTTGAGGAAGTATTCGTAGAATGCTTTTTGATCGCGGTTTTTCTGGATGTCATCATAGACATTTTTGATCTCATCGAGTGCTTCGATCTTCTGTTTGATGATTTTCAAAGTCGCTTCGAGGTCGCGGTACGAGTGGATCGATTCTTTGATGGATTCGACATCGAGGGTTTTCTCTTCGAGCAGATAATGATAGATGAAGTCTTTCACATCGGCGATCGGCTTAAAAGCCAAGGCTTTCGGCAACAACGAGAAGTATGTTTCATGGATCGACCCGAATATCGAACGGAACGCCAGTTTGGCTTCGCGTCGCGTCGGATAGATTTTGTCTGCCAGTTTGGCTTTCTTGAAGAGAAGCGTGGTGCGGATCCGCGCTTCTTCGTCAATGAAGAAACGCTCTTCAATCGGGCCGTCGACTTCATAGAAGAGATATTTGGGCGGAATGATTTCTCCAAAAGCGTCAATCACGGTGCCGATGGTGAAAAAACGATCCTTGAACTCGTCATAGAATTCCAGCGCTACATGACCCGTCACATCCCCTTCGCGGAGATACTCCTGGTTATCGATGCCCAGTTTGCATTTCACGTAACCTCTGAGATCGCGCTTGCTCTTCTCATTGGCAGCGAGGTTGAAAATTTGATCGCCCGCAGTGATGACGAACGCAATCGCATCGACGATGGTCGATTTTCCCGTCGCGTTTTGACCCGTGATCAAGGTGTTGTTCTTGATATGAATCGTTTCATTGGCGAAATAATGCCAGTTGACAAGCCGTACCTTAGTCAGTTTCTTCATCGGATTGCCCTCCTTCGTGACCAGATATCTTTCCGACCAACTCATAGATGTCGTTGATTTGGTGCGTATTGATCGCTTGCAGGATCGTCGGATAAATGACGATGCGCGTGGCTGCTTGCGTGATATCTCCGAGCGGTTCGAGCAAATTGTATTTTCGGAAGAGGCGCAGCGAAGCCAAAAGATCCGTCTTGTTGATCTTCTTCTTGATTTCCAAGGCATCATATTTCTCATGGATCTCATCGACCTTGATGACGACGTTGTCGTTGATCGAAGTGGCGATGAGATGTTGATGATACAAGATGCGCAAGATCAAAAGGACCAAGGTTTCTTCCCGCTTCAGATGCAAAAGGTTTTTGTGTTCGCGATGAAAGAGATGAATCGCACCTTGTTCGCGGTCAAGGACCATTTCATAATCGATGACGTTGAAAAACTCATCGAAATAGTTTTTGAAGCTCAAGATGAAGTAATATGCCTCTTTGTTGTCGCGTTTGTCCCGCGCAATAAAACCGCTTGCGAGTAGTTTGTTGCAGATCTCACTGAAAAATTGCTTCTGTCCCATGGTGAGGTTTTCAAAATTTTCTAGGATCATCGTTCATACCCCCTGATGATTTCAAAGTCTCGTAATTGAAATTTTTGGTGCTCGATCTCTGTTTTGAGTGGTACAATCGAGTAATCGAGTTCATCCCCCGCATAAATCAGGATATAGAGCAATCGCATGATAGCTTCTTCCGACATGTCGCTGCGGAGAATCTCTGATGCCTTGATCGAGGGACGTGTTTTGAAGTAGGCTTGAAGGTATTTGAATATCACATCACTTGAAAAATGCGTCTCAAACTCTTTGTAAAAAGCCTCTTGAAGCCGATTGGACGGATCCACCATATTTTCCTGCAGGAACTGGTCGACACTGCGATTGTAGAGGCCTCTGGGTGTGAAAATGGATTGATTCGTGATGTGGCGGATATCGGGCATCATGAAGAGCGGTTTGATCGTGCGGAGCGCAGTATCGGTGCGATGTTTTTTGATCTGCTTCGCCGTATACTTCAATATGCGGTTCAATTTGCCGATGACATTCTCATCGTCGTTGAGCAAGAACTTGATCTTCGCGATCGTCGTATTGACGTACACCTTGTTCTTATGATCGATCTCATCGATGATCCAATCGAGGGAATTATAGATGTCGATCATATCGTCGATCTTCTTGTTGGCCTTGACTTTCGCGAGTTCGTATTGATTGTTCGCCTTGGCCAGGTGCGCGCGTGTCAATATTTCCATGATGACGGGATTTTGTTGGAACTGTTCGAGCTTTTTGACAATTTCCAACTTGTATTTGTTCACGTTGTCGCTGGTTTTGAGCCGATAGTAGGCTTGATCGACGAGTTCGACTTTATAGTCCACAAGCAAATGGATCAAATCGCGGATTTCCGAGTTCTCGATGATGGATCGAATATAGAATTTGAGCCGTGAATCGAGTTTTCGAATTTCGCGAACAAAGGCAATGGTGTTTTTATAGACTTGATTGAGAACCATCTCATATTCGACCGTCTCGTTCATCAGCAAAGTATAGGCAGTAAAAATGTAGCCCCGGAACTCGTGCTTGTCGTCGTCGTATCCATAGACGGAATCCATGGTGATTGATTTGAGCGCTTCGATGATCGTAATGGCGTAATCCCGGAAATTGATGATTTCGACATAGTCATTGTTGACATCGACATCAATCCATTCGCATTCCTCGAACCGTCTGAGAATTTGATTGGCCTTGTCGCGAATCGTCGCTTCCTGATCGACATCATCGACTTCCTCATTCGGGTGCATGTCCAAATAGTCGATGATGACTTGCTGGGCAATTTGTTTGTCCATGCCAAGAATCGAGCCTTGTTCATAGGCCTTGAATACCTCAAATAGGGTACTGACATACAGTTTCTGGTTTTTTCCCGTAAACAAATGAAAGAAATTTGCCGGGACAATGTTAAAGAAATCCATCTCACCACATCCTCTTAGTCTTCTCGTGAATAATCAAACTTGCCGCCAACGAGGCTGGACAAAGTGTTTTCGATTGTGATCCAATCCTTACGGAAATTCATGAGCGCAAGGCGTCCTGAAGCGGTGATGCGGTAATAGCGCCTGCTCATGCCTTTCTTGTTGTTCTCTTTATAAGAGACGATCTTTCCGTCTTCCAACAACCGCTTCAATGCAAAATACAGCGTCGCTTCTGTGATTTGGAAGTGCTGATCGCTGACATTTTCGATGATTTTATTGATTTCATAGCCATAACTGTCGAATTTGGCAAGGATGGACAAAACGATGTAGTCGGTAAAACCACGGATATATTCGCCCGAATTTGTCACTGCCTCACCTCCGCATCCACTATATAACCACGTTATACATATTCACATTATACATAACGTGATTATATTATATCTCGTTATACGTTGCTTGTAAACCACATTTTGCACTTTTTTTGTCACAAAAAAAAATCTGTCTGAGCCGGGTTCTCCCGTATCAGACAGATGGATGATGGTTTCCTAGAGAATTTTCATATTGTGCAAACGCGCGTATCGCGGCCCGATATAGTCGATGCGTCGGATCGTTTCCTTCGACAGCGCGAGTGAAGCCAAGGCTTGATCGATGCTGCCACTGAAGGAGAATCCGCTGACCGGATGGGTGGTGGAGCCGTCAAAATATCTGCCAAGACGCACTTCTCCTCCGATATAGCCGGAATGAATGTCGACTTGAATCCCTGATAGCGAGATGATTTCGATATGGGGCTTCTTTTTGAGTTGATGGATGGATTGAGTCCCTTTATTCACTTGGATGGTATGCATATCGCCATTGGGTTCGACATTCAGATATCGGGCATATTGATTGGACCCGAAATAATCGACGATCACGCCATCGCGGATGATGGTGACTGGGCGAAGGATGACGCCGTCGGCGTCGAATTGGTCCATCTTTGATTGCGGGCATAAGCCAATCGTCAGCATCTCGCCGTCACCTTGCTTTTGGATGGAATCGCCGATTTTCTTGGCGGTCATCCCTTTGTAGATCGCGGGATACGAATAGTCTTCGATCAAGGCCTCGAATAATGAGCGCAAATCCGCTTCTCTCAGCAACACGTCACACGTCATGGAATGGGCGAGGGGGCTCGCTTCATAGCGGTCCTTGACATCCTGGAGACTCTGGGCGGCCATCCGTGAAATCGCTTCAAGGTCCAATGTCACATACGATTCAGTTCGGTATAATTCGACTTTGTCCTTATCTCCGTCATACGAAGGAATGGCTTCAAGATCGATGCGGTTCAACGTCTTACTGAGATGAACTCCTTGGGAATTGCGCAAGCGGGTGCGCTCTTCGGTAAGAAACAGCTCGATCGCATTGAACCGGTGATGCTCGGAACCTTGATCAATCAAAATGTGGGCGATTTGGTCAAGCAGTTCAAAGGGGTGTTCGGTCAAGGGGACTTGTTTCCATGAACGACGCTTACCGCCCTTGACGAGTTGATAATCTGGATTGAGGATCAAAGACGCGTTCTCGAGGGCATCATCGATCATGTCCGACAGTTCGCGAGCGGACAGGGGACGATTGATGGCGATTTTTGCGGAACCGAGATAGACTTCATCATTTTTTCTGAAGCGATGATAGATCGTCACTTGATAGTCGGTCGTATCCTGGACTCTTCGTGTTTCCGAACGCTCCCGGACATAGAAAGCCTGATGACTCAAGGTTCTCTTCTCACTGACCAACCAATCATCCACGCCGGGATGATTTTTGAGGGCGGTCACAATTTTATGCATCATCCGATTTTCACCTTCGCTTTCAGACAGGCACCGCCATCGCTGACGCGCACCCATTCTTTATAGCCCTTGCCACACGAACCACTACCGATGATCTCGAAATTTTTGGATACCGCGGTGATGGACATCAATAAGTCGATGACATACCCACTCATGACGCAAGGAGAGACAATCTTTCCCGAAAATGCGCCATCGACGATTTCACGCCCATAGTGAGCGGTGCATTGTATCCCCCAGTTTTTGGGGTCTTCCATGCCATTGTTCGTCTGAAAGAGCATGTAGCCGTGGGAGATGCTTTGAATCATTTGCTCCAATTCATCGTTGCCGGGTTCAAAAAACGTATTGGTCATACGCGTGTATGCCTTGCGTTTATAGGATTCTCTGCGGCCATTGCCCGTTGGTTCGACGCCGAGCTGCAAAGCCGAAATGGTATCGGCGATGCCACGCTTCAAGATGCCCTTGTCGATGATCTTGGTGTTTTGCGCGAGGACGCCTTCATCATCGAAGAAATACGAAGCCACGCTGAAAGCCGATTTCGCACCGTCTCTCATGTGTACGCAGTTCGATGCAACGCGTTTGTTCATGTACTCTTTGGCTTTAGCGCGGTCCTTGACGAACATGTCCATCTCCACACCGTGGCCAAAGGCTTCATGGGCGATGAGACCTGTGATCGATGGATCAGTGATGACATCGTAGAATCCTGGTTCGGGCGGAGTGGCGTCGAGGAGTTCAACTGCAAGTTTCGCGGTGGTCACCACACGCGTTTTCAGTTCATCCAAGGCTTCTGCCAAATTATTCATTCCAAAGCCATCATAGGCGTATTTGGTCGACGCTTCGCGACGAGATACGACAAACACCCGAGGATTGCTCCAGGTGTAGTATTGTTCAAGGTCACGTGCTTGGGATAGAAACATCTTGGATACTTCGGTATGCTCGACGTGTACGCGGACATTGACGATGGCTTCCGACACTTCGAGACCTCGCTGGACATCTTCTTTGAATGAAGCGATGATTTCTTCCTTGGACATATCTCGACCGAGATCTTTTCGGACAAACCGTTTGACGAGGGGACGCTCCTGAATCAGAGGTGCATTCACGGGAGAAATCGTTCCCTTGGACGATGTCAATTGCTGGATGGATGCAATAATCAGGGGAATATTCGCCTTGGTAATCTCATTAAAGGCATATTCGCTGTAGCGGTTTTGATCAAAGACACGTACCACAAATCCGCATTCGCTGATGCCGCTCGGTGAAATCGTCGTCGTTTGACGGTCTACCGTGATCGCGAAGCCATGGACATCGGTTGCGAGTACACTGACGTAAGGATATAAGGTTTGAAGCTGTCGGACGAGCATACGTAATAAAGGTTTTTTTGTACGCAAATAATGCGAGAATTGATGAGCCATTGAATCGCCTCCATGTGAATCATTGTACCATATTTGCCTGTATGTGAATCTGTTTTTCGCTTTTCAAGATACAAATTAGTGTCATATTGATGATATATCTACTCTGATTATATCTGTGCTTTTGACTGAGAATGTATGTTCTTGCTTTACATTCCACATAAATCCAAGTATAATCGTTCTAGACCCCATAGAAAGATCTGATTTCATGATAAAAGAAACCATCAAAGAACGGCGTTGGTTCCGCCTGGACAATGCCGCTAAAATTTATCCAGTGATTCAAAGCGCAAAAAATTCCGGCATTTATCGCATGTCGGTTTTTCTCGATGAAACGATCGATCCCTCGCGTTTGCGCGATGCGGTGATGGATTGTCGCGATCGCTTTCCCGCCTTCTTCGTCAGACTGCATCTGGGTTTGTTCTGGTACTACACAGACACGAACGACAAGGAACCTTTGGTCGTCAACGAATCACCATTTGCTTGTCGATCCATTATGACGCACAAGAACAACGGTTTCATGTTCACCTTCTTTTATTATGAAAACAAGATATCGCTGGAAATGTTTCATTCGCTCAGCGATGGCGGTGGCGCTTTTGAGTTTTTAAAGCTTGTCCTTTATCG
This sequence comes from Candidatus Izemoplasmatales bacterium, assembly GCA_028699855.1. GTDB lineage: Bacteria > Bacillota_I > Bacilli_A > Izemoplasmatales > Hujiaoplasmataceae > JAAYZB01. Next base: position 10,588 of record JAQVTV010000006.1, read on the forward strand.
CTATCTCGAGCATTCGGGACACACACAAATCAATGACGGCAACGTCTTTTCCTTGCTCGACTTTCCTTCCTTGCAGGAACTTGAGGACAGTTACAACGTCTATTACACACAACCCTCCCATCTCAAAGATCCCTTTCCCGTCGCCTACCGCATTTCCGGAAAACACTTTCTCAGAGATGGCATCAGCATCACCAGCGGGCGGATACCGACGCATGAACTGTATGCCTTCGCCAAATCGAAAAACGCGAGCATATCGCAAATCATCGTCGCGAACTGGATTCAAGCGATCATCCGACAAGGAGACGCGCGCGCGCTGAGGAAACATCCGATCACCATCAGCGTACCCGTCAATTTGCGAAAATATTTCTCTTCATATTCCATCCGAAACTTTTCACTGTATTTCAACGTGACCTATCACGTCCAAAGTCAAGAGGATGATTTTGACCTCATCCTCGACCGGGTCAAACGTGACTTTTCCGAGCAACTCACCAAAGATAAACTCCAAGAACGTCTCAACAAGAACGTCTCATTCGAGCGCAACTTCCTCGTGCGGATCTGTCCTCTGTTTCTGAAGAAACTGATGTTCAAAATTGGGTATGCTTTGATCGGACATAAACCAATCACTTCGTCAGTCACCAACTTTGGCAACGTAGCTTTGCCAGAGACGATGCGTTCACATATCGAAGCATTCGAGTTCAATCTTGCGAGCGGAACCAAACCGGGGATTGCCGTCGTCAGTTATGAAAACGTCACCGCGATCGTCATCTCGAGTTGTTTTAAAAATTCCGGACTTGAACAAACCTTCTTCCAATTTTTCGGAAAAGAAAATCTCTCTGTCCGCATTCATACGAACAACTGGGAATAGGCCCTAAAACGTGATTTATAGCCCCGGATACCATCCGGGGTTTTTTTATTGATCGCTTGGATGGAACGTATGCGATATGATATAACCTGACTTTTGCAGTAGATAATAGAAAAAAAGGACAATATCGCCATTTCTAGGGATGTTGTCCTTTTTTTCAAATGTTGTGTTTAGTTATTTCTTTTCAGATGAATCAATTGATTTCGTAATCGTTCAACTTTAATTCGTTTTTGCAGAAGGTTGATTTGATAAGCATCTTGAATTTGATGAAAGATCGCCGAAGTGTCCATAAGCATGTACACATCTTTTTCCAGTTTAACTGCGTTTGCACTATTTAAAGCTTCTTTCAATTGATGAATCGGATATGGCTTATCGAGTTTTAGTTGAAGAAGTCGGTATAAGGTCAATGCTAGATAACAGGTAAGGAAATGACCTTTGATGTGTTCATCTGTCCAAACGTAGATGGGTCTGCCTTCTAAGTCGCTCTTTGTGACTTTGAACGATTCTTCAATTTTTGATAATTGATGATAGTGATGAATGATATCGCGTGGTTCTAAGCTTAAATCATTGGTCACGATACAGTAATATCCATCCAGTGCAATATCTCTTTCGTATTTTTCTTGATTGAATACATAAGTCGGTTTGGTTTTTAATACTTCACCGGTTGTTTTATCAATCATCATCTTTTTAAAATACTTCTTTACGCCAAAACTATTGGACGCATTCAGTAAAGAAGGATTATTGATAAACTTTTCTATTTTCTCTTCTAAGAACCCTCTTTTGTTTCTCTGATAACCCTCTTCATTCTTTGACCAGAAGCATAAGAGATGTTCCGTAATTGAATAAGTGGATCCATCTGGTCTTTTTACTTGCCGCTCTCTTTGGACGCTCTTGGATTTGAAGGTATTATCACTATTCCATTCATAGTCTTCTTGTTCCAAGACAATGTGCGCGAGTTCTGTGCCTCTTGCTCTGATCCGTTGACTGATGATATAAAAATCATCTTCATTATCGATATAGGCAAGATTCTCTCCGGAATTGTTTCCTTTGTCAGCCACGATGGTTATTTTTCCTAGATTGTATTCTTTCTTAATCTTTTGTAATAGCGGCTTCATTGTCGATAAATCATTCGTGTTTCCGGGAAACAATTCATAGGTAATCGGAATCCCTTCTTTATCAATGAAGAGCCCCATTTGGACAATGCCGGTTTCTCTATTTTCTTTCGATACGCCTTTTTGTCTTAAACCTTCTAAGTTTTCTGACTCAAAGTAATAGTTGGTCACGTCATAAAATACTAAAGAACAATCTCTTCCTCTTGTTTCTTGGATTCGATTGTGAATGTGAAGCGTCAGTTCATCTTTCATCGAAGATAGATGAGTCAAACTGCGATAAACATCATCAATGGAAAAGTCAGGTAGTTCAAAAAAATAATTGCCTTTTTGTTCATACGTTTTTTTCTTTGATGCCGGATTTAAACATCTTGAAAAGACAAGTAACTTCAAGATGTCATCGATTGAATAACTGACATTGGTCTTTGCTTGATAGGTGTTCATGAACTGCGATATTTGAAGTTCATTGTAGATTGCTTCTAAAAAAACATATCCATAGTTCAGTGGTGCTTGATCGCCACATTGTAGTTCGTTCATATCAAATGTGATTGTGACGAATTGTTTCTGACGCGCACGCTCTGTTTCAACCCTTGCCCATTCCTTCAGTTCTTCCAACGCTTTCGGATTATCTTTGATGAAATCTGAAAGATGCCCATAAGACTTTAATATGCGTTGTTTCGTTTTCCCATTGAGATCTCGATATCCTTCTACGAGATAGACGAGATAGTCCTTGTTGTATGGAGCTTTTGTTAATCGAATATACACAGAATCACCACCTATTTAAATTATATAACTAAACACACATAAACACAACACATATTACTAAGTATTTGTCAACTTTATTGTTTTGCAGTTCTTAGATAAGAAAAACCGCCTTTTCTCTATTTCTGGAGGAAAAGACGGTTCATATTTTGTTGTGTTTATCTTGTTTTATGTGATATATTCCGAAACTCAAAGATTAGATGATGCAAAAGTCAGGCCATCCGGGGTTTTTTTATTGATCGCTTGGATGGAACGTATGCGATATGATATAATAGTCCGTAGGAGGGGAAACAATGCAGGGACTTGTAGGAAAATTCAAGGAAGTCCTCTACGCAGTACTTCCCGTAACGATCATCGTCATCATTCTACATTTCACTTTCACACCCATTGAATCCGGCATTCTCGGGCGTTTTTTTATCGGGGCATTATTTGTGTGGTTGGGATTAAGCGTTTTTCTGATCGGCGTGGACCTCGGAATCACACCCATGGGCGAATTATTTGGCAAAACCATCGCCAAAAGCAAAAAAATGATCATCATCATCTTGTCGGGAATTGGATTAGGCTTTCTGATCACCATCGCAGAACCCGATCTCCTCATTGTCGCAAAAACAGTTGAAACGATGACGAGATCAGCGCTGTCCCAATTCCTGATAGTCTTGACGGTTGCCCTGTTCATCGGGGTTTTCGTCGCCATCGGTATGGCGCGTATCCTTTTGAAAATCCCGCTCCATTTCATTATTCTCGGTTCATATATAATTCTTGGAATCCTGGCCTTGTTTATCGACGCAGACTTGGTTGGCATTGCCTTTGATATATCTGGTGCCACCACAGGCGCGATGGCTGTACCTTTTATTTTAGCGATCGCAGTCGGCATCGCCTCATTGCAGCGATCGGGAAAAAACTCGGAAAAAGACAGTTTCGGCCTCGTCGGAATTGCTTCTGTCGGAGCCATCATTGCTGTGCTGCTCATTTTGGCCATCCGTCGCCCCGACACCACCCAGGCCGGAATCGAACTTCTGACTGAAAGCCACCGTTTTTGGGATGTCGCCAAAGAAGCGTTGTTCGCACTCGGTCCGATCTTCATTCTATCGATATTAGGAAACATCTTCTTCTTCAAACTCAGTCGCCGCAAGTTCAGGATAATTCTCTTTGGATTTCTCTTCACCTACATCGGTTTGACCTTGTTTCTCTTTGGTGTTTACTCAGGGTTCCTTGAAACCGGTAGAGTCCTCGGGAGTGGTTTGTCCAGCCAATCGAATGTTCTCGTGATCATCACGAGCTTCGTCCTCGGCGTCTTGGCCATCCTTGCCGAGCCCGCAGTCTATATTTTGACTCAGCAGATCAATACCGTGACCGCAGGTTCCGTGTCAAAACCGCTCGTGATCGCAGGGCTTGCACTGGGTGTGGGCGGTGCACTTGTCCTTAATTATCTAAGATTCCAGATCGACGGCCTCGCCTTATGGCATATCTTATTACCGGGTTATGCCCTCGCGCTTGGACTGATGTTTCTAACGCCAAAATTGTTCGTCGGTATGGGTTTTGATGCCGGCGGGGTCGCGAGCGGCCCGATCGCCGCGACTTTCATCTTTGCGTTTTCCCAAGGCATTGCCTATGAAAATCAAGGGGCATTACTCCTCAAAGATGCCTTCGGGATGATCGCTCTCATCGCGCTTGTCCCAATTCTCATGGTCGAATTGCTCGGAATTCTCTATAAAATCAAAGCGAAACGGGAGGTGAAAAGGAATGCATAGTCCATCGCTAAACCATGCCATCTACGTGGCAATTGTCCCGGAAGGCCGTTCGCACAAAGTCATCAAATGCGCGAGATTACACGGGCTCAGCGGCGCAACGGTTTTTCAAGGAATCGGCAGTTCCTGTCGCGGTCTTCTTCACTTTTTCGGACTCGATAATGTCCATCGGGACATCATCATGATGATCGGAGATCTTGTGTCGGGGACATCTGCGATGCATCACATCGCAGAGAAACTCCAGATGCACAAATCCAACCACGGTATCATTTATTCATCTTTGTTATCATGCGTCTATGGCTGTTCGACGCTCGAATCCCCTTCCAAAGGAGTGACATCTCATATGAGTAAGTATCAGGCTATCTATACCGTTATCGATAAAGGCAAGGCAGAACTTGTGATTGACGCTGCCGCCAAAGCTGGCGCAAACGGCGGAACCGTCATCAATGCCAGAGGCTCGGGGATTCACGAACGCGAAACGCTCTTCAGTATGTCGATCGAGCCCGAGAAGGAACTCGTCCTTGTCATTGCCCAAGTAGAAATCGTACCCGCAATATGCGCAAAGATCCGCGAGGAACTCCACATCGATGATCCAGGCATGGGTATCATTTTCGTCCAGGATATCCATGAAGTCATGGGTCTCTATTCACCTCAATAAGTCGTGATTGACGATACTCTTCACCTTCCGCATCACCGCGGAAGGTTTTTTTGCGCATCTCAATTCCTGACATATAAAAACCGGGATCAAAACAATGTTTTGACCCCGGCCGATAATGATGCATGTTCAATTCTACATGAATAAATGGGTGTCGTTTATCCGGTCGGTGACATCACGCCGAAGAGGACGAGCCATGCGAGAACAGACTTGGCAACCAAACTCAAAATGATGTAGCCACGTTCGCCATAGAGATAGTTCGCCCATTTCCCTTTTTTCAGATACTGCAAAATCATGTTGATTGGGAAGAGGTTGAAGAAAACGAAATAGGTCCCGACAATCGCATAGACGAACCAGGGTACTTCTGCCGGTGAGGCATTACCGAAACCGTACAGGACAATCACGACCCATGGAGCGATGCCAGCGATGGAGCCGAAGACAAATGGGCTCCAGTCGGTTTTTTCTTTCCCGACATTAATCTTTTCCATCAACAGTCCGAACAAGTTCATCGATGCATTGACAACGAAGATGACGATCAGCGCGCCGATGTCGGTGACACCGAACAATGCGGCAATCAGGATGATCATCAATGAAGATGACAATGCATATTCGTACCAACGGAACTGATTGATCCCTTTGGCCAAGTCGCGGTTATAGATGCGGTTTGCGGCGTTGGGGATGCTGATGATGAAGTGGGCCAAGGCGGATAGTAACAAAAATGCCGAAACCAAGATGCCGAATGGCAACAGAAACATCTCTTCCTGAACGTTCACAAGTCCCGGTATTGTGATATCAAATTCAAAGAAGTTGGAAACGACACGTGGCTTGAACGCCTGGATTTTATCCCAAGTCAATGAAAGGTACAGCATCATTGATCCTTGAATAAAATGCAACAAGCCCATCAACAGATTGAAACGTCGTAATCGAGGATACGTGATTTCTTTCATATTGAGCCTCCTTTATTGATAAATCTGTGTTTATTATAACAAATGTTTCATATCTCATAAAGGACCCTGATTAAAAATGATTCAGAATCGCATCTTATCAGCAAATAAAAGTGAGACCGGGAGGTCTCACAGGCTATTTCTTGAAATTGTCCTTAAAACGATTCCACATGGATTTGGATTGTGACGCATCCTCCACCTTGAGCAATTGTTCGAATAACCGCCGTTGTTCATTGGTCAACTTGGTGGGTGTGACGACAGTCACGATGACATGTTGATCGCCTTTCATCTTGGTACGTACGTTGGGTGCCCCCTTGCCTTTGATGCGGAACTTCGCATCATTTTGCGTGCCTTGCGGGATTTTCAACAGCACTTTTCCGTAGACGGTCGGTACTTCGATTTCCGCACCGAGCGCCGCTTGGGCAAAGGTGATGGGAATGTTGATGATGATGTCATCGCCTTCACGGACGAAGGTATCCGATGGTTTGACTTCGAAGACGATGTAGAGGTCGCCGCTGGAGCCGCCCATCGCGCCCTTGTTGCCAAAACCTTCGAGGCGGATCTGTTGCCCGGTTTCAATACCTTCGGGCACTTTGATTTCCACTTCTTTATTGATGCGTTCCACGCCTTCGCCATTACAGTTGTTGCACTTGACGCGAATCTCTTTCCCGGTGCCACCACATACGGGACACGTGGTGCGGGTTTGAGTTCTACCAAACAGCGTCTGCGTTTCCATGACGACGCTGCCGCTACCGCGACAACGACTGCATGTATGGATATCTTTGCTTGAAGCAGCTCCGCTTCCGTGACACACATGGCATTCTTCATAGATCGGCACGCGAATCTTCTCGCGCTTTCCAAAGATGGATTCTTCGAAGGTCACCGCCATGCGTTTTTGGATATCCGAACCCTTGCGCGGCCGATTTGCTTTCTGGCTTCCTCGAGGTTGACCGCCAAAAAACGCTGAAAAAATATCACCGAAGTCAAAGCCTTCGAAACCACCGCCAAACCCTTGTCCAAAACCACCGTTGGCGGCTTGATGTCCGAACTGGTCGTATTGTGCCCTTTTGGTTTGGTCGGACAACACATCATAAGCTTCTTGAACTTCTTTGAATTTGGCTTCAGCGTCTTTCTCTTTCGAGACATCGGGATGATATTTTTTCGCCAAAAGGCGGTATGCTTTTTTGATTTCATCTTCGCTAGCGCTTTTATTCACGCCTAAAACCTCGTAATAATCGCGTTTATCCATGGGGTCGCCTCGCTAATAGGACAAAAAGCAGTTTCCTGCTTTTTGTGAATCTAATGAATTATACTTCCTTGTAATCTGCATCGAAGACTTCGTCGTCATTTCCGTCGGAATTGTTGCCACCATCGGAATCAGATCCTGATTGAGACTGTTCTTTATAGACGCGTTCGGCAAGTGCCTGTGCTGTCTTTTCGAGGTCATCCTTGAGGTTTTTGATTTCATCGAGATCGTCGCCTTTGAGTGCTTTCTCCAAGGCTTTGATTTTGGCTTCGGCATCCTGCTTCTCCGAATCGGTGACTTTGTCGCCGAGATCTTTGACCGCTTTTTGCGTCATGAAGATCATTTGATCCGCTTCATTCCTCAAATCGGCCTCTTCACGTTTTTTCTTGTCCGCTTCGGCATTTTCTTCCGCTTCGCGAACCAAACGATCGATTTCCTCTTCACTCATGGCCGAGCCGCTTTGGATGGTGATCGAATTGGCTTTACCCGTGGCTACGTTTTTCGCGGAAACGTTGACGATGCCGTTGGCATCGATGTCAAATTTCACTTCGATTTGCGGCACGCCACGCGGTTCGGGTGGAATATCCGTTAATTTGAAAGATCCGAGTGTTTTATTACCCTTGGCCATCGAACGCTCACCTTGAAGGACATGGATGTCGACGGTAGGTTGATTGTCTGCGGC
>JAQVTV010000100.1 GCA_028699855.1 Candidatus Izemoplasmatales bacterium
CGGCTGTCCGTTCTATTCACGTTGTCTATATGCAAGTGAAGCGTGTTTGTCCGAGGTCCCATATGTCGTTCGTGACGGACGCAGGGTGAAATGTATTCATCTCGACAAGGTGCCTATTTACAAACGATCCACGCTTGGAGGTGAGAAAACCAGTGACTAAAAAAATCGTGTTAGGAGTGATTGTGATGGTTTCAGCGTTTCTCATGGCATGTCAATCCAATACAAATATGACGACTCAGCCTACATCGCCCATTAACACCGATCCCATCGATCCGTTAGATGCGTATCGGGATTTTTATGCGATTGATCGCGATTCTGCTTATGTTGTGAACAGCCCCACGGCAACGCACAAAGCCAGCCACGGATATCAAGGGATGGCGGAACAAGGATACAATGGGTGGTCATACGGTGAAGTTACGGATGCGGAAGGGTATCGATTGCTCGATTGGAATAATGATATTGAGATCTGGGGAACAGAATCCCATGGTATATCCGGAAGCAGGCAATGGTCAGAAATGCACCCTGTGATGAAAACTTTCACGGTTCTTTCTGGGGGGAGTGGAACAGTGATGATATCTGGAAATCCTCGGCCTCTCGAGCAGACCGCACGCTTTCAAATCAAGCTGAATGATCAAGTCGTCTATCCTCTGGATGGAGGCAGCGTGACGCTGGATGACAGTACGCCCAATGGAAGCTACATTTCATTTCCATTGTCGGTCCAATCTGGGGATCAGATCCATTTTGTCACGCTTGATGGTGACATGGAAATCAATCCGACGATTGCTTATGATACTCAGGAAACCTCGTTGTATTTTGACTTCACGGGTACGTTCGGCAATGGATACCCCAGGCATATCGGAGATGTTCACCCCTTTTATCATGATGGGAAAATGTACATGTTCTATTTGGAAACCAACGGCCGTTATACCTCTGCCCTGATCGAATCTGATAATATGATCCTCTATCGCGAGAGAGACATCCAGACCCGTTCGCCGCACCCTACGATCGATACCTACTATGTGCTTGGTATCGCTCGCTATCAAGATCGGTTCATCAGTTATTACGGTGCGTCCGTATCGAATATCTATGCTTCTGTGAGTGATGATCTATACACGTGGAGTGCATTCAATCAAGGTGTGATTCCGATTACCGGAAATACTTCTGGACGGGATCCATTCGTGTTCTATGATCCGGATATTGATCGCTATCGCATTGTGTTTACATCATACTATTCTAGAGACACCTCACCATCCGGTGATTTTGATGCAGCTTTGTGGTTGGCGACTTCTCAAAGTAACTCCCCTGTGGATTGGCAACAAGAGAACGTCGAACTCATCCGTTATGACAATCAGGGCGCGAGCGGGCGTGAAGACCCGGAAGTATCTCAATTCGTCAAAATCGGGAATCGCTGGTATTTGATCGCCAGCATATATTCGCGTTCAGTGCATGGTGTTGGGCGACTCAGCTATTGGAAGGGAGAGATCGACACCTTCATTGATGATGACCATTGGCAAGAAAAACAGGAACAATACATCGATGGAGAAGATCTCTGTGCGGCACAATTGGTGCAGGTCGGAGACAAGTGGTATATGTTCGGCTGGATTCCCAATAACGCCAACTCCAGTCAATGGGGCGGAGCCCTGAATATCGCCCGCGAGGTTTATCAACTGGAGAACGGTGATCTGGCAACCAGACTCGATCCTTATCTCAGTCAACTCCTGAACAAAGGTAATCTATATTCTTTGAACACAGGTGACGTCACTGAACTATACGGAAGCCATGTGATAGATTCGGGCCGAATGACCCTCCAGGCTTCCGAGCAAGGGAGATACGGTTTTGATTCCTATGGAGAAGTCATGTTGGATGGAGAGTATACCCGCTTCATCATCGACGCTACATTGTCGATTAGCGACCCCAACGGTAAAACCGGGTTTGTACTTAAGAACCAAACCAGCGCATCGCGACATTTCGTCTATATTGACCGCGCTCAGGACATGTTGATCGTCTATTCGCGTACGCCTGAAGGCAATGAAGTGCGTTCGTCCATCCATCTTGAACTTGACAGTTATGAAGATATCGAGATCAACGTGCTCGTCGATGGGTCCATTGTAGATGTATTCGTCAATGATCGATTCTCATTGGCCGCTCGTGTGATGACGAAGGGATTTCAAGAGTTGATCAATGCGAGCGTATCGGTTTTTTCTTCTCGAGATGCGGATATCCTTTCGCTCACATTGAGCAAATTAGCTTCGCAAGAAGATATATTTGATTAAGAGTAAAAACGCTATCATTTTTTTCTATACCACTATTGACAACGATTGCAAATATCGATATAATAGAAACCGGCAAGACTGCAATCGATTGCAGTACATAATACCAAGGAGGAATATTGTGAAAAGGAAATTAAGTCTTATCTTATTGGTGATGATGGTTGGGCTCGTGTTCGTGGCGTGCCAAAACCAAACCACAGCTGCACCGACAACTGCTGCACCGACGACGGCTGCACCGACGACGGCTGCACCGACGACTGTTGCACCGACAGTTGCACCGACAACGGTTGCCCCAACGACAGAAGCGCCTTTCGATGGTGTGTTCTTTGATTACGACTGGGAAGACGATGAGTGGGATGGTGAACAAGCGTTTTCTGATGGAGAAGGCGACAACTTCATGATCATGGGTGGTTTTGCGAATACCATCAATAATCAAGGTGTCATTGGACCGGCTTCATCATGGGCTTTTGGCTATACGCCATATGACATGAATGTCGGCGAGGCCACCATTGAAGCGAAAGTCGAATATGTGAGCAGCGCAGTAGCTGATGTGCCAGCCGTTTTCTCGATTCGCCATTTGTATGCCATGCATTATGATTTGCAGATATTCTTTGAAAATGGCGATACGTATTCAGGCGTGCGGTTCTACAACAGTTCGACCAATGTATTGGGCGAAAGCACCAACTTGGAAAAAGGTGGTCAACTGTCCGGTCAAAGATTTGTGGCTGGTGAGGAATATGTCGTGCAACTCGTATACGATTACACGGGTGAAACCACGACAGACATCTATGTATACGTGAATGACATTCTTGAGATCTACCTCGAAGATGTGGCGATTCAAAGCCCGAATGGCAAATTCGGCATCGGCGCATCCATTCACACGCAATTGAAGGTCGATTACTTCAGAGCAGTCGAAACGGATGAAAACACGATTGGCGATATCGCTTTAAATAACGTGACACTTTTCCGTGGCTTCGAGTTCAATGATGATCTGGGAACGACTGGTGCGAGCATTCTGGGTGATGCCTATGTTGAAGGAACGAGTTTTGCGACTGATGGTGAAGGTTTCCTTCGCTCTCAATCGGATAATGAAGGGACCTTTGGACCCGCTCCCGGCTGGTCATCCGCACGGACGGGATATGATATGGGTATTCCTGCAAACTACATCATCAAATTCAAAGTTCATGCATTCTCTGAAAGTGATGGTACTGCGATGGCATGTGTCCGTCCCTCCCATGCGATCTATTGCGATTTTCAGTTCGTGATGGCATCTGAAGCTGAAGCGGCAGGCGTGCATGTGTACAAGCAAGGATCGCAATGGGCTAGCGCATCAGGGCTTACCTATGATCTTAATCAAGATTACATCGTGACTATCGTGTTCAAGCAAATCTCCACTGAGCACGAAACATCAGATCATGGAACGTATGAAATCACTGTATTCATCGATAACACGCTTGTTTTGACGATTGAAGACGCCGAGAGTGCCGGCCCCAATGCATCGATTGCCATTTGCACAAACAATGGGAGTGATTTGGCGATTGATTACTTAAGAATATACGGATTTGAATAAAACGCGATTGATGTGATGACGAAAGATAGCTGCAAAGAAACCCATCGATGCAGCTATTTTTCACATCAAGAACTTTTAACCGAGGAGTGCTGAACGATGAACCTATTCTATCAACCTGACAATGGCTATCTTGCCGATGTCATTCCGTTCTATGAGGCGGGATACTATTACTTGTTTTATTTACATGATTACCGAAACCGAAGCAAAAATGGCGAAGGGACACCATGGTATTTAGTGCGTACGAAAGATTTTGTCCATTTTGAAGAATTCGGTGAAGTTCTTCCTCGGGGAGGCAAGGAAAGCCAGGACCTCTACGTCTTTACTGGATCAGTATTCAAAAAAGGAGAACACGATTATTACTTGTTTTACACAGGGCATAATCCGCATTATACAACGAAACCTCAACAAGCCATTATGTCCGCGCGAAGCACGGATCTGATTCACTGGCAAAAAGATCCAGACGCGACTTTTTTTGCGCCAATAGACCAATTCGAGTCTGATGATTGGCGAGACCCATTCGTTTTTTACGACCACCATCAGGACACATACAAGATGCTTTTGGCATCTCGTCTCAAAGATGGAGGCAGAAGAAGACGCGGAGCGACTGTGATGATGCGATCCGATGATCTACTCAATTGGCACGTTGAAAGACTTCTGTATGCCCCGGAAATGTATTACACACATGAATGTCCTGATTACTTCTCTATCGGGAAGTATTGGTACTTGATTTATTCCGAGTTTTCACATCATCGAGTCACACATTATCGCATTTCCGAGCATCTCGATGGGCCATGGCTCATGCCTTCGG
>JAQVTV010000007.1 GCA_028699855.1 Candidatus Izemoplasmatales bacterium
GACCGATCGAGAAATCTATGAACTGGTCACTTCGGAAAACAATGAAGCAAACGTTGTACTTTCCGATGATGAAGGGAAAGTTTTCGAGATGGAACAGCTCGGCATCATTCCACTTCACGGAGTGGTATATGCCGTATTGAGCTTGCTCAAGATCGAGGGCAAAGAGGTGGAAGATGATGAAGCGGGTCTTGTCATGCTGGAATGTGATTATGATGAAGAATCGGATGAATACTATGTTTCAACAGTCGAAGATGATGAACTTTTCGATTCTGTCATCGCTGAATTCGAAAAATTACCGGAGCACGAATAACTCTTCATCGACGCTTTCTTTTTTCTATGAGATGTGATATCATGAATCCAGATTTACGAATAGGAGGAATATCAGAAATGAATATTTTCTATTGTAAACATTGCAAGCGAATCTGCTTTTCCTTTCCGGTCGATAGCACGTTGGTGTGTTGTGGAGATGAAATGACATTATTGAAACCCAAGACCATGGATACAGGAAATGAAAAACATCTCCCAGTGGTAGAGCGGATCGCTCCAAACAAGATCAAGATTACCATCGGAAGCGTATTGCATCCCATGCTGGAAGAACATTACATCCAATGGGTGTTCATCGTCCAAGACGACACTTATCAGATTAAGACATTGAAGCCCGGGGATACGCCCGAGTGGGTTGCGACCATCAAACCTGAGGAAAATATCAAGGTGTATGAATTTTGCAATATCCACGGTTTGTGGATGACTGAAGTGAATAAGTAGAAGGCTTCATATAAGAGCCGGAATGGTTTGTTATGATCCGGCTTTTTTATTCGATTTCGTGACATGAGCGTGAGCATGGGGGATATGGTATGAGTTTGTTAGAAGCCCTAAAGTATTTGATTTTAGGTATCATTCAAGGAATTACCGAAGTACTGCCGATTTCTTCCAGTGGTCATGTGGAAATCGCAAAAGCTTTGATTCATCTTCAAGCGGATGAAGGTTTGCTGTTTTTGATTCTTGTCAATTCAGGGTCGCTTTTCGCTTTTGTGTTTCTGTATCGGAAACGCTTGATTGCCCTGATCAGAGATTTTGTCTTGTATATCGTGCGCAAGCGTACGCGTGATGAAACAAAGGAAAACTTCGAATATGCTTTGAAAATTGTGATTGCCTCCATCCCCGCTGCGATTTTGGGGATAGTGGCTGCGGATTGGTTCGATTCATTGTTATCAAACTACAATGTGCTGATATCGGGTGTGGGCTTGCTTTTGACGGGATCGGTGCTCGTGTTGATTGGACAGAACCGGCATCGCAATGGAACAACCGTGATCACAACCAAGGATTCCATCATCATGGGGTGTGCGCAAGCATTGGCCCTTTTTCCGGGGGTTTCGCGGTCAGGTATGACGACATCATCTGCCATTTGTAACGGGGTCGGTGTCAACTCAGCACTTGATTTTTCGTTTTTGATGTACATTCCTGTTTCTGTGGGAACAGTGGCTTTGTCGATGTATAAAGGTTTGAACGAGGGATTCAATTTGCCTGGAAATCACTATATTCTTTATTATGTTTTGGCATTCCTGGGAGCGATTGTGGCAACATATTTTGCTTTCAAGATGATCTTCAGTATTTTTAGAAGTCGTAAATTGCGATATTTTGGATTCTATTGCTTGTTGATGTCGCTGATATCTATTGGTATTTACATCATTCGTCTGTAATTGAATCAAAGTATACTCAATTTATCTTTTATAGGAGCGAACATGCCATTCTCAGAAGTAGTCAAAAATATTATAAAATATCTATTCTTAGGAATGGTTCAAGGCTTGACTGAAGTCTTGCCCGTATCCTCGAGCGGTCATGTGGTCATCTCGCAAGAGTTTTTTGGGATTGCGGATGAAGGATTACTTTTTTTGACGCTTATCAACTTGGGATCATTCATCGCGATTTTGCTTCATTTCCGTGAGTTGATTTTTGGTATCATCAAAGATTTCATCATTTATATCTTCCGCCCGAAGACACGGGAAAAGACACAACAAGGTTTCGAATATGCATTGAAAATCGCGATCGCAACCATTCCCGCGGGAATCGCAGGGTTGTTGCTGGCCTCGCGGATCGATGACTTCTATCAAGACATCCGTTTGATTGTTGTCGGAGTAGGGTTGTTACTTACGGCCACATTCCTGTTTGCGGTGCGCTTTGCGCCGAATCGTCATGTGAATCAAGAGATTCGCTATAAAGACGCCATCGTGATTGGTTTGATCCAGGCAGTGGGGATTTTGCCAGGATTTTCGCGTAGCGGATTGACGACGTCTACGGGATTGGCACGCAAGCGCTCGATGGATACAGCGCTCAAATTCTCATTCATGTTGTATTTACCGCTTTCGCTCGGGTCATCACTGCAGTATGTAATCAAGTGGATCAGTGATCCCAGCGATATCGCATCTGTAGAACCAGGGATGATCGCTTATAAAATTGCTTTTTATATCGTCGCTTTTATCGCGAGTATGATCACCACACGTTTTGCACTGAAACATATATTTCGATTGTTCCGACGCGGAAAACTCGTATATTTCGCCTTCTATACGGCTTTTGTCGGAATGATCGCTTTGTTCGTGGGAGTTATGAGATATTAGCATCGCCCGCATTATCGTTGATGTTTTCACATAAATGATGTACAATGGATTCACAATCAGTCGAGTAGCAATCATTCGAGGTATCGGGAGGACATAGTAGTATGGATGAAATGGCGCGTCAAGAAGGTTTTGTCGAAGAAGGCATCACGCTTCAACAACTCTTGAAAATCATGTGGAACAACATTATTTTGATTATGCTCGTTACCCTCTGGGTTACGGTCATAGGCATCATCTACACATATGTGATTGTAACGCCCAAATATACCGCCACATCACAAGTGATTGTCCAGGTTGATTGGTCGAACACACAATATTCAGAACAAACGGCGATTGCGATCGCCAACGCGTTGATGTTGACATATCAGGAGTTTGTGGTTTCTGATCTTGTTCTTGAAAGCGTGATTGAGGATGTTCCATCGCTCGGAAATATCAGCGCTTCCAGCCTTAAAAAAATGGTGACGATTTCAAGTAAAACCGGTGTGTACATTTTTTACATCCGGGTTGAGCACCCGACACCGGAAGTGGCGAGTGCGGTTGCGGATAAAATAGTGGAAAATAGCATCACTATCGCCAACGATCCGGAAAATGGGTTTTTGTTCTTGCAAAACAAGCTGAAAAAAGTACCACCTGACGCGAAAGTCCCTTCAGTTCCGAGCTCACCGAATAAAGTGTTGAATGTCATGATCAGTTTTATTCTTGGTGCTATCCTGTCTTTGGGAATCATTTTTGTCAAAGAGATGTTCAACAATAAGTATCAAACAAAAGATGATGTGGAGAGACATTTGAACCTTCGCGTGATCGCAACGGTTCCCGGAACGATCAAAGAAAGAAAGTTGGTGGATTAGATGGAATTTTTTGAATATCGCAACGTTGTCATCGAAACACCGAATTCAGCGGAAGCTGAAGCATATCGCAAGCTGGAATTGAACATCCAGATGATGTCGATCGATCAAAAGACGCAAGTGATTCAATGTACATCCGCGACGCCTGAAGACGGAAAAACGACGACCTCTATCAACCTTGCGGCTGTTTATGCGGAAAAAGGGAAGAAAGTCATCATTCTCGATTTTGATATGCGCAGACCGAAAATTCATCGCGCGTTCCATCAACCCAATGACAAAGGGTTTTATGACTATATCACCAATGATGTGGATTATCACGAGTTGATTATCCATGACAAATCGGGAATCGATTTGATGTTGACAGGAAAACACATGTCATTCCCGCACATTGTCCTCGAGTCGCACAAAACAATCGATATGGTTCAGGCACTTCGAAATGAGTATGATTACGTCATCATTGACTCACCCCCGATATTGTCCGTGACAGATGCGATGATCATTAGCTCCTATGTCGATGGGATCATTTATGTCGTGGCATACAACAAAACGAAAAAAGAAGATGCCAAATCAGGTCTGGTTCAACTGCAAAAGAACAACTCACGGGTATTAGGTGCGGTATTGGCTAATATCGATGTACGCAAAAACAAGGTGTATTATGGGTATTATGGGAAGTACACTTCAGAAAATAAGGATAACATTTAGGTACAACAATGGTTGATATCCATGCGCACATTTTGCCTTTCGTTGATGATGGATCTTCAAGCCTTGAAGTATCGCTTGAACTGATTCGCGAGGCCATGGACTGTGGCGTTAAAAATCAATTTTTGACACCACACTTCATGAAAACCCGTAATTTTCTTTCTGTTGCCGAAGAGAACCAGAAAGTCTTTCAGTCGTTCAAAGACACAATCAAACAACGAGGTTGGAATATCAATCTCTATCTCGGAAATGAAATCTACTATTCCATCGATGTGCTTGAAAGTCTTAGGAAGAAGCATATTCTTCCATTGGGAAATTCGAATAAAGTCCTCATCGAGTTCTCCCTATCCGAGATGCTTGAGGATATGCCCGAAGCCGTGCATAATATTTCATCGCTCGGATATGTTCCCGTGATTGCTCATGTGGAGCGCTATTCGTATCTCAATCGCTTGGATGATATCAAGATACTACGTCGAATGGGCGCAATGATCCAAGTGAATGCTTCATCAATCGTCGGTTTAAACGGAAAAACCCAACAAGCTAAAGCGATGAAGATGATCAAGTTGAACGATGTGGATTTTGTCGCCTCCGATGTGCATGCATCGCGGATCAACCACATGAAACAAGCCTATGCGATCATCTTGAAAAAATTCGGTCGTGATATGGCCGAAAAAATCTTCAACAATCAAAGCGTTCTTTAACCAAATTCGCCCTCAAGGGCGTTTTTTCTTTTTTATTTATATCACAATTTCATCATAGAGAGTGCGTATAATCAAACTGAAGATTCAAGAAATGCATATTCACTTCTCCCCCTATGATGATATAGCAGACACTTGAGTTTTCCACCTGGTGTGGGTTCGCCCGCACCGCCCCGCATGAGACCAGCGTTCGCTGTTTCTATATGATCAAGGCTTGTAAAAGTCTTTTATTTTCTAAGAAAGTGTGATGATTATATGAAGAATACTTATGTTTTAGTTGCGGATGATGAATTTCGTATTCGCAAATTGCTTGGTGATTTTTTGCAAAGAGAAGGCTATAAGGTTTTGGAGGCCGAGGATGGAGAAGAGACGATCGACCTCATGTTTTCCTCGAAAGTCAAGATTGATCTCGTCATTCTTGATGTCATGATGCCGAAGTATGATGGGTGGTTTGTACTGGAAAGAATCCGCGAGTTTTCGACTGTTCCCGTGATTATGCTCACAGCAAGAAGCGATGAGAATGATCAACTCAAGGGATTCAAACTCGGCGCAGACGATTATGTCACCAAACCATTTTCTCCGAGTGTGCTGATGGCGCGAATCAACAAATTGCTCAAGCGTGACAAGGTCGAAGCGAGCGAGGTCGTATTTGGAGCCATCCGGATGTCTTTGCTTGCCAGAGAAGTTACCATCAACAACGCGAAGGTGGAACTCACCCCGAAGGAATTCGAGTTGCTCAAGTACTTCATTGATAACAAAGGGATCGCATTATCGCGGGACAAGATTTTGAACTCTGTGTGGAACTATGATTATTTTGGTGATTTGAGAACGGTTGACACTCATATCAAACAACTTCGAGCCAAGTTGGGAGATTATGCTTACTATATTTCTACAGTCAGGAGTATTGGCTATCGTCTAGACATCGAAAATGAGAGCATCGATCAAAAGTAGGCTTTTCCTTATCACCTATGCCATCATATTGGCCTTCATCGTCGGACTCATCGTTCTCAACAACACATATCTAGAACGCTATTATATCCGTTACCGCCAGCAAACACTGTTGGCGGCTTTTGACGATGTTCAAATGGTGAATCTGACGCAGGTCAATACATCCGAACAGATGTTTGAGATCGAGCAAGAATATAATATCAACATCCATATATTCAAAGCGCGCATCGTCCCGGATAATCCGTTCAATGAAACTATCGGTGATTTGCCACGACCGTTTATTCGTTTGTACGGAAGCGAGTTTTCGATGCATGATGGTGCCATCAGCCGCATCATGCTTGAGTTCAATGAACAGATGGGCGGAGATACGAGTGCATTGGTCAACCCTGTCCCGATGGAAGATGAGAGCTACATCGCCTATTTTATGGGCGCAGGACCCCAAGAGGTGATACCCGGAAGCGATACACAGATGTTAAGCTTTTGCGTGGCAACCGAAGAATCTGACGGGTTATTGCTATATTATGTGCTTACGGTTACATTCCAATCGATGCGCGACGCAATAGGGGTTTTCAATACATTTACCATTTTGGTCGGATTCATCTTCATGATCATATCTGGGCTTGTGATGTATCTGATCAGTTACAAGTTCACGAACCCGATTTTAGAAATCAATAAGGTTGCACAGAATATTGCCAACTTGCGTTTCGATGAACGCGTCAACATCAATGCGAAAGATGAGATTGGAGATCTCGGAAACAGTATCAATATGATGAGCCATCAGCTTGAAGATGCCATCAATGAGTTGAAGCGAGCAAATGAGCAATTGTCCCAAGACATCGAGCTGAAAGATAAGATCGATGCCATGCGGAAAGAGTTTATTGCGAATGCGTCCCACGAATTGAAAACGCCCTTATCATTGATCATGGGATATAGTGAAGCACTGAAATTGCCCGGACTCGACCCAAACACGACCGAGGAATATGTCAATATTATTCTGGACGAAACGAACAAGATGAACAAATTGGTGATGGGTTTATTGAAAATTTCACAACTTGAAGGCGGTTTCACTGAATCTCAATTATCGATTTTTTCCATAGTGGATTTGATTGAAGAGACTTTGCGATTGTTTTCGATTGTATTTGATGAGAACAAAATACACCTCGAAACGAGTCTTTTGGATATAGAGGTTGAGTCGGATTATGACCAATTACAGACAGTTCTCACTAATTTCATTGCAAACGCATTGCATCATGTCGATGAACATCGCAACGTGAAAGTTTATGTGGAACAATTGTCCGAAATGGATATTCGCGTGGTCGTTTATAATAGTGGCATATCGCTACCTGAGGCGGAATTCGAGCGTATTTGGGAGAGCTTCTATAAGGTCGATAAAGCGCGCACGCGAAGTTATGGAGGACAAGGACTTGGACTCAGCATTGCCAAAACGACCTTGATCAACTTGGGACATGCATACGGTGTTCGGAACGTTTCGGGGGGCGTTGAGTTTTATTTTGATATTAAAACAATAGTCCCGAAATAACCTGTTTTCCCCGATTTCCTAGTGCCCGGTCAAAATAGAATTACAAGATATTATCTTCTGTTATTAACTTGTAATATCTCATATGATGTGATAAAATCTTGTTATCATTTAGGGGTCATGGGGGAGTTTTATGAGCGATCGGATCACAACTTCTTTTGGGGAGTACATGAAAAAAATCCGAGTCTACCAATTTATCTTTGTCGACGCCATCGGAATTTTCATCACATACCTTCTCGCTTTTGCCTCGCTGAAATACACCGAAGTGCCAGATTTTTCTTTTCGGATGGCATTAGTTGTATTGCCCTTTTTCATCGTTTTCAAAATCATTGTCTATTTCATCTTCAAATTTTACAAACTGATATTGGAAAATGTCGGTATTGATGAAATCATTCGGATCTTCTTGGGAGTCACTTTAACCAATGGTATCGCCATGGTTTTTTTCTTGATATTTGAAAGAATCGTTTTTATCCCGATGATCTATTATGTATTCACGACTGTGATCGAAGCCATCATCCTTTCTTTTCCGCGTTTGCTCAAGCGATTCTTGAGCATCTTTTTCATCAAACGAATCAAGATCGGCGGCAAGCGGACTTTGTTGGTCGGTGCAGGCGCAGGAGGGAAACTCGTACTCAATGAAATTCGTTCTAACCCCCAATTGATGAACATTCCCATTGCTTTCGTTGACGATGATCCGGACAAAATCGGACGCATCTTGTCGGGTTTTAAGATTTATGGCCCGATATTGTCGATTCCCAAATTCATTGATGATTTTGATATTGAGGAAGTCATCATCACGATTGCAGATATTGATTCTTTGAGATTTCAAGAGATCATCCAAATCATCGCTGAACGCCCGGTCAAGATCAAACGGATTCCCAAGTTCAAGGAACTCAAAAAGGATGCGCCAAAATCATTGCTTGAGGTGAATGTCGAAGACCTCTTATCGCGGGATGTCATCGAACTCGATGACGATAGCATCCATCAGTTCATCAGTGGTAAACGAGTTCTTGTGACAGGTGCGGGAGGCTCGATCGGTTCAGAGCTCGTACGCCAAATCGTGGATTACCGGCCTCAGGAAGTGTTGATGGTCGATATTTATGAGAATGGTGTCTATGATTTGCAAATGGAGTTGAATTACAAATTCTCGCAACCCGGCATCCAACCTGTCAATCGAAAAGTGTTGATTGCATCGGTATACAATTATGAGCGGATGGAGAGCATATTCTCGAGTTTCAAACCGCAGATTCTCTTTCATGCAGCCGCGTATAAACACGTACCTTTGATGGAAGATTCCTCAGTCGAAGCGATTAGAACCAACATTCTTGGAACCTATAACATCTGCAAATTGGCATCTCAGTTCAAGGTCGAACAAATGGTGCTTGTATCAAGTGACAAAGCCGTCCGACCCACCAATGTCATGGGTGCCACAAAACGGTTTGCCGAAATGATCATGCAGCATTTCTCACAGACATCAAAGACGAAATATTCTGCGGTCCGCTTTGGCAATGTTCTGGGCAGCAACGGATCCGTGGTACCTTTATTCAAAAAGCAAATCGAACGTGGGGGTCCGTTGACCGTGACGGATCGCAATATCATCCGGTATTTTATTACTATTCCGGAAGCTGTCGGTCTGATTCTCCAATCCGCGACCTGTGCCAAAGGGGGAGAGATATTCATCCTCGATATGGGAGAGCCAGTTCGGATCATCGATCTTGCGGAAAAGATGATCATGTTGACGGGGCTGAGACCCTACATCGACATCGACATTCAAATCACAGGATTGCGTCCGGGCGAGAAATTGTTTGAAGAACTTCTGCTTGATGGCAACAAAAACAACATCAAGACGCCGAACAAAAAGATCTTCATCGACACCTGCGAAGACCACAAAGCGATCGAAGAGGAATTGCAGATGGTGTTTTCATCTTTTGAAAAACTGAAAAACAAAGAAATCAAGAAATTGATCAAAGAGATAGTGCCGACCTATTCGCCGAATGGCGATAGTTGATCTGATAAAATCCTGAGACATCGCCCTTTCATGGCGATGTTTTTATTTTCCGAATCTAGGGAGTGACGAGATGAAACATGTCATTCGGATTTCTGATGTCTAGACCTCTTTATCATTCTGTCGCTTTATGGTATGATATGAATAGAACCCGAATGCGATGATTTCATCATCAGTGAAGGGAGGTTGGACCATGGAAAACCTCAGCGTCGGCAGTCGTATCACGCTGGATATTCGCAAACAAGGAATCAACGGAGAAGGAATTGGATATTTCAATAAACTCACTGTTTTTGTTCATGGCGCCATCTTAAAAGAAACCATGTTGTGCGAGGTTGTGGAGTTGTATCAGACCTATGCGGTCGCGAAAATCGTCGAGATCATTCGCGCATCTACCCGCAGAGTCGTTCCGTTGTGCAAGTTCTATGACCGGTGCGGCGGCTGTCAAATGCAGCACATCCATTATCGCGAGCAGCTCAAGATTAAACAAAGCATCATTCATCAGGCATTGTCGCGATATACCGAACTCAATCGTCAGGAAATCGACGTAATGCGTACTATCGGTATGGATGATACCTATCGTTATCGCAACAAAGCCCAAATGCCTTTGAAGAACACGAATTTCGGACTCGCTTTGGGTTTGTATGCCCCCGGCAGCAATCAATTCGTCTATGTGGATACGTGCATCGTCCAGGATGAAGCCGTCAACCTCATCAACAAAGAGACTTTGTCGCTGTTTCGCAAGCATGATTTGCTTGCGAACGATTCGAGCAATCCCGAAGGCATTCTTTTGAATTTGGTGACTCGGTATCTCGCATCGACCCATACGGCGAGCGTCACCTTCGTCGTGACGGATTTTGATGAAAGACTGAAGATCATTGCCAAAGAGTTGTTGGCAAAAAATCCCGTCATTCGTTCTGTGAGTTATTCCATCAATCGCAAGAAGAATCCCCAAGTCATGGGGGATCATGTCACCTTCCTTGGTGGTGAGAAGCAGATTTATGAACATTTCGAAGGCATGGATATCGGGATTTCACCTGATGCGTTCCATCAACTCAATTCACGGCAAATGCGGATTCTGTATTCGGAGATGCTTAAAGCTGCGCGTTTGACTGGAACGGAGTTGGTTGTGGACGCGTACTCGGGGATCGGGATCACATCGCTTATTTTGGCGAAATCGGCAAAACATGTCTACGGCATCGATTACTCGAGCGCTTCGATCAAAGATGCAATCGATAATCAACACAAAAACCATATCAAAAATGTGACATTCATCGAACACCATGTCGAGAGAGGACTCCCGGAATTATTCAAGAAGGGCATCATCCCCGATGTCCTGATCGTTGATCCACCGCGGGCGGGACTTCAAGAATCGTTGATCAAGGCGATTCTTGCGGTACGGATCCCGAAGCTGGTCTATGTCTCCTGCAATCCATCGACCTTGGCGAAAAACCTGAACCTATTATTCAAGTCGTATCGACTTGAATATATCCAACCCATTGATATGTTTCCCCATACAGCGAGTGTGGAGAGTGTGACCTTATTGACTTTGAAATCAACTCATAAAACGCCTGAACCCGTGAGAGGATGAATATGAAATCGGAAACTTGGTTAAAAATCATCAATATCCTGAGTTGGGCGATCCGGGCTTTCACGATTCTGTTTTCCGGATTCATGTTGGTGTTGTTCATCGGTCAGGACTTTCAACTGTTGAGCGACGTTGAAGTCGCGATGTTTGTCTTTATTCCCTTGTTGTACTTGATTGGCGGGATTGTATCTCTATTTCGGGAACTCATCGGCGGATTGATGTTATTCGTGAGTGTCGTCGGTTTTAACATCGCGAACAACATCGGTAATTCGAATGGTGTCATCGATTTCCCGTTCTGGTTTCTTTTGATTCCCGCTTTTATGATCGTGGTTCATTGGGCGTTCACGAAACAAAGTGGAAACACCCAGAAATCAGTGAGCGATTGAGACTCAGAAGCGCGTGAAGTGAGTAATGGTTTACGGTAAGAGAAATTCACATAATGAATGAGGTGCCACATGAAGACGGATTTAGAAATTGCACAAGCATCAAAAATGAGACCCATCCACTTGGTCGCGAAAGCGTTGGGCATCGGTCAAC
The DNA here is from genome assembly GCA_028699855.1 of Candidatus Izemoplasmatales bacterium. Classification (GTDB taxonomy): domain Bacteria; phylum Bacillota_I; class Bacilli_A; order Izemoplasmatales; family Hujiaoplasmataceae; genus JAAYZB01. Next base: position 11,467 of record JAQVTV010000007.1, read on the forward strand.
AGTATTTAGAGACCTACGGCGCATACAAGGCCAAAATCAAGCCTTTCCCCTTCGCAAATGAACCCAAGTCACCAGGAAAAGTCATCCTTGTCACAGCCATCACCCCCACACCGGCAGGAGAAGGAAAATCCACAACGACCATCGGCCTGGGAGACGCCCTCAATCGCTTGGGCAAAAAAGCGATGATTTGTCTTCGCGAGCCATCGCTCGGGCCGGTGATGGGCGTCAAAGGCGGAGCGGCCGGAGGCGGATATGCCCAAGTTGTTCCGATGGAAGACATCAATCTTCATTTCACCGGCGACATCCACGCGATCACGAGCGCAAACAATCTGATCAGCGCTGTCATCGATAATCACTTGTACCATGGCAATGCGCTGTCGCTTGATAAGGAGCGGATTGTCTGGAAACGCGCGATGGATATGAACGATCGCGCACTTCGTTTGATCGAAGTGGGGCGTTCGAGCAAAAAAGAGACACCGAGGCCGGATGGATTCGATATATCGGTGGCTTCCGAGATCATGGCGGTTTTGTGTTTGAGTCAGAACATGGATGATCTCAAGCAACGTTTGGCGCGGATGGTCGTGGGATATAATCTCGATTCCCAACCCATCACAGCCAAAGACCTCAATGTCCATGGTGCGGTCGCGATGTTGTTGAAGGATGCTTTGAAGCCGAACCTCGTGCAGACGCTTGAACATACACCGGTGTTCATCCATGGCGGACCATTCGCCAATATCGCGCATGCACGCAATTCGGTCATCGCCACGGATCTTGCGACGAAGTTGGCCGATTATGTGGTGACGGAAGCGGGTTTCGGAGCGGATTTGGGCATGGAGAAATTTATCCACATCAAAGCACCGGTGCTGAACAAAATACCTTCTGCGGTTGTGCTCGTCGCGAGCATTCGCGCGCTGAAGATGCATGGTGGTTTGAGCAAGGCTATGATCAAGGATGAAGACATCGAATCCCTGAAAGCGGGTATCGTCAATCTGGAGAAACACATCGAGAACATTCGCGCTTTCGATCTCCCCTTCGTCGTCGCCTTGAACCACTTCGAGAGCGATAGCGACGCTGAGGTCGAATGGATATTGAAGTGGGCTCAAGAGAACCGTGTTCCGATGGCTTTGTCAGATGTCTTTGCCAAAGGTTCGAAAGGCGGTGTCGACCTTGCCCAAGCGGTGTTGGAAATCATCGAGGGGAATCCAGATTATCAAGGAAAACAGTTGTATCAGAAGGAAGCATCTATCGAGGAAAAAGTGACCACGATCGCTCGAAAACTTTACGGGGCGAGTCATGTCATTTTCTCGGAAAAGGCTCAAGCCTTTATCATAGAGGCCTCTCGACTGGGTTGGAACACACTGCCTATTTGTATGGCGAAAACGCCTTTATCGCTTTCCGACAATCCCAAGTTATTGGGAAGACCAAGGGATTTCACGGTCACGATCCGCGATTTCAAACCTTCGATTGGTGCGGGATTCATCGTCGCATTGACCGGAGATATCATGACCATGCCCGGGTTGCCTAAAATCGGAGCATTTGAGAATATGGATGTCATTGATGATAAAATCATCGGTTTATTTTAGGAGGTTAAGCGTATGAAACAAGACTGGAAAGATTTACCCAAACGTTTGCATGATCTTGGACTGTCAGTCGTCGAAAAGACGAAAAAAGGAATCAAACAAGTCAAAGAGAGTATTGAAAACACCGTGTTGGAAGATCAGTTGCGTAAGCGATTCAATTTGGAAAATCCGTACAAATTTCAACTTGTGAAACCGGATCGTTCCCTCGGTTCATGGATTCAGGAACAGATGCCGCGTCACGCCAAGAGATATGATGAGGATGATTTGTTCGTATTTTATGGATCTATTGAACAAAACGGATTTTCGAAAGGTGAGATTATCAAGGATCTGAGCGATGAAGCGATGTACAAGATCGTGCACCAAGTGGAAGTATGTGTGTCGGTTCGCTTGGATGAAAAAGCTCATGATGTCGTCGCGACGGCAGTGAGTTGTGAACTGCTATGAGCGACAAGGAGTTGTTTCTCGACATTTTTAAAAGTACCATCCACCGCCCCGGAACGGAGGAATTGTTGAAGTTTTTGCTTGAACAGTCGGATTTTTTGACCGCACCAGCATCCACGCGCTTTCATTTATCATGTGAAGGCGGGTTGCTTCGCCATTCGCTCAACGTCTATGAAGCCTTGAAAGCATATTTGGCACGTGAACGTGTCAGAGACTTATATGGGTTGAAACCATCGGATGAGACCGTAGCCATCGTGGCTTTGCTTCATGATGTGTGCAAGATCAATGTGTACCGCAAGTCTTTCCGGAACGTCAAAGATGCTTCGGGCACTTGGACCAAAGTACCTTCCTATGACTATCAAGATGATCTCCCCTACGGTCATGGGGAAAAGTCGGTCTATATATTGTCCGGATTCATCAAACTATCCCGAGAGGAAGCATTCGCAATCCGTTATCACATGGGTTTTTCTGATACCGAAGACAAGCAGAATGTCTCCCGGGCATTCGAGATGTTCCCCCTCGCTTTTGCATTGTCGGTTGCGGATATGGAAGCGACCTTCCTCGTAGAAAGCAAAGAAAACTCATAAGTCTCATACGAAGGGAATTTCCAATTTGGAAGTTCCTTTTTTTCATCAAACGCATGTGGGCTGTGATATAATTAATGACACATGAGGTGATAGGGTGTCGAAGGTTTTTGACCTGACTGAAGGGTCGATTTTCAAGAAGTTGTTTCTGTTGGCTTTACCGGTATTGCTGACGACGATTTCGCAGATGGCGTATAATTTGACCGACATGTTTTGGATTGGTCGCGTGGATAACATCGGTTTGGTCGAAAAAGAAGCGATTTCCGCGATTGGCACCGCGGGATATGTGACGTGGTTCGCTTTTGGCTTGATCCTGATCGCAAAAATCGGGACGAGCGTGAAAGTGTCGCATGCGGTGGGAGAAAAACAATGGGGTGATTTAAACCGTTACGCCTCGAACGGATTGTTGCTTCAGCTGCTGTTGGGAAGCGTTTTTTCGGTGTTGATCTTCATCTTCAAACGTCCGATTCTCTCGATATTCGATATTTCAAGCCCTCAAGTCGTCATTTATGCGATGCAGTATCTGTCGATTGTCGGCGGTTTGTTGGTTTTCCAATTCGTATCCAACGGATTCGCTGCGATCAATGAAGGTTTGGGAAAAACGAAGACGAATTTCCGGATCATGGTCGTCGGCTTGATTGTCAACATGATCCTGGATCCGATTTTGATCCTTGTTTTCCGACTCGGCGTCCAAGGAGCGGCGATCGCGACCGTGATCGCGCAAGGATTGACGCTCGGTGTCTTCTTTCTTCACCATCACTGGCAAAAAGAGAAACTGTACCGGTTTCATGTCTCTGAGTTCGACCCCAAAGCGATGCAGGATATTTTACGCATCGGATTGCCCGCCGGAATCCAAAGTATGGTTTTCACTTCCATTTCCATCTATATCGCCCGGATGGTCTTTCGTTTTGGCGATGATGTGATGGCGGCGCAACGCGTCGGCACACAGATTGAGCAATTGACGTGGATGATATCCGGAGGGTTTCAAGCCGCTTTGACGGTGTTCGTCGGGCAAAACTTCGGTGCGAAAGCCTTCGGTCGGATCCGCAAAGGCTTCGGAATTATCTCGTTTGTGCTCCTTCCCTATGCGTTCATCGTGGGACTCATGCTCTTTTTCTTCGGCGAGGATTTGATGGGTCTGTTCCTTGACGACCCCGTGACGAAGGCCTTTGGTATGAGGTACTTGCGCATCATCTCCTTGGCGCAGGTGTTCATGATGTCGGAAGCCATCGGAGCTGGCGTGTTCAATGGGATCGGGCGGACGTATGTGCCTTCCATCATTGGCGTCATCGGCAATGGCATCCGCATTCCGCTGGCGATCTGGTTGATTCTGTCATTTCAGGAAGAAGGCATATGGTGGGCGCTCAATTACTCGGATATATTCAAAGGGATCATTCTGTTTGCCGGAGCGGTGATCGTCCTCGTCAATATTGAAAAGATTCGTCGCAAACAAAGCAAAAAACAGATCATTCCCGCAGAGGGCATTTAGTACAACTCAGGACGTTTTCACGTACGAAATCGTCTGATATATGGTACAATAATAGGAGACATTTCTTAAGGGGGTCGCTGATGGAGTGGTATGTTTGGGTTCCAATCATCCTCGTTGTCTTCTTCATTCTCGTGATGGGGTATGTGACAGCCAAATCTCTGTATCATCCGAAGCGATTGACGCTGGATGCTTCAAGAGCGAAAGAAAATGTTCGCAGCCCGGGTTTGATGGACATCTATGATACTTGGGATATCGAAACATTCTGGATTGATACACAACAATCCATCCGTTTGAAAGCCTATTTTTTGCCGGCAGAAGTAGACAATAACCGCTATGTGGTCATCGCCCACGGATATTCCTACACCCATCACGGCGCCATCAAGTACGCTCGGATGATGAACGAACTCGGATTTCATGTCCTGATGTATGATGAGCGTTATCATGGAGAGAGCGAAGGCGACATGTGCACGATGGGTCATCTGGAACAACACGATCTCTACGATGCGATTTCCTATCTCTATGAACGTTTTGGGCCGGATATCATCCTTGGCACCTATGGCGAATCGATGGGAGCCGCCACCGCTATCCTGGAACATCAATTCGACGATCGCGTTCAGTTCGTGATTTCCGATTGCGGATTCGCGGACTTGAGAATGCTGCTAACTTATCTCTATCGGCTTCGGCATTTGCCGAAGTATCCCTTTATTTGGGCAGCTGATCTCTGCTTTTATTGGAAGACCAAGGTGCGTTTGCGCGCATTGTCTCCGATCGAAGCCGTGAAGCGCGCCAAAGTACCGATGTTGTTCATGCATGGGGAAAGTGATCGTTTCATTCCTAAAGATCACAGCATCAAGATGCATGAAGTCTGCCCGACGACGAAGGGGCTCTTGATTGCGCCCAATGCTGCGGATCATACGGAAGCTTCACGAAAAAATCCAGAGCTTTATCGAGAAGTCTTGAAAGACTTCTTGATGAAAATACAGATGATTACGAATAACAAAGAGGGTGGGAAACATGATTGATGTAATCATTATCGGCGCCGGAGTCGTTGGCGCGAATATCGCGAGAGAATTATCGCGCTATGATTTGAGCATTGCGGTCATCGAGACACATGAAGATGTCTGCGAAGAAACGTCCAAGGCGAATTCGGGCATTGTCCATAGCGGATATGATGCGAAGCCGGGAACGCTGAAGGCGAAGTACAATGTTTTGGGCAACCAAATGATGGAGGCTTTATGCCTGAAACTGAATGTCCCCTTTAAACGCAACGGATCCTTGGTCCTTGCTTTTGATGAAGCGGGAGCGACACACCTGAATGAATTGCTGGTCCAAGGTCAAAAGAATGGCGTTCAGGGACTGAAAATCATCGATCGCGAGGAGATTCTTCGACGTGAACCGCGCTTGAATCCTGAGGTGCTATGTGCATTGGATGCGCCTATGGGCGGGATTGTAGATCCATTTCAATTGACCATCGCGAGCGCGGAAGTCGCAAGCAGAAACGGTGTCGCATTCCATTTTGGCCAACAAGTCGTCGGACTCGAAAAAATCACGGATGGCTTCCGTGTGACCACGAGTTCTCAAGTGTTCGAGTCGCGGAAAGTCATCAATTGCGCCGGGGTCTATGGCGACGAGTTGAACAATCTTGTAAGCAAGCACCATTATCATATCAAACCGCGCAAAGGCGAGTATCTGTTGTTTGATAAACAAGTCGGTCAACACGTGAGGCATACCATTTTCCAACTCCCCGGAGTTCATGGCAAAGGCGTGTTGGTTACACCGACGGCCGAAGGCAATTTGCTGATCGGGCCCAACTCGGTGTATGTCGATCGCAAAGATGACACTGCCACGACTCCTGAGGGGATTCGTGCGGTCATCGAAACCGCACGGATGAGTATGCCTCAAATTCCCCTGCCTTTCCTGATTACGGGGTTTGCGGGTTTGCGTGCGAGCGAGACAGGCGGAGATTTCATCATCCAAGAGGCGGAAGACGTTCCAGGGTTCTTCAATGTCATCGGTATCGAATCGCCGGGACTCACCGCAACACCCGCTATCGCACAGGATGTGGCGATGTGGGTCGCGCGCGCTTTGCATGCCAAGGAAAAAACGGACTACCGATCAGAACGCGCGGTCATCGTCCGGTTCATCGAGCAAGACACAAAGAGACAAAAGGAATTATTTTCCGAAAATCATGATTATGGTCGGATTGTCTGTCGTTGTGAATCGATCACGCTCGCGGAGATCAAAGACGCCATCCATCGCGAACTCGGTGCGAAGACTGTCGACGGGATCAAGCGTAGAACCCGGGCAGGAAGCGGCAGATGTCAAGGGGGATTTTGCACGCCGAAAATCATGGAAGTCCTGGCTCAGGAACTCCATTTGACGCCCAAAGAAATCAAGAAATTCAGTCCGCAATCGACGTATCTTGTCGGCCTGGACAAGGATTTACTATAGGAGGCCGAGAGATGAAAAGAGCGATTGTGATCATTGGCGGAGGACCTGCCGGATTAGCGGCGGCGATTAGCGCTTATCAAAATGGTGCAAGAGATATCTTGATCCTCGAACGGGAAAACTATCTCGGCGGGATCTTGAATCAATGCATCCATAACGGTTTTGGCTTGCACACGTTCAAAGAAGAATTGACCGGACCCGAGTATGCGGCAAGGTATGTGGATCAGATCCATGCCTTGGGCATCGAGTACAAACTCAATACGATGGTGCTCGATATCGATGCTTCGCGGATGCGGCGACCCGCGTTCCAGCGGTTCCCGCGCGAACACGTCCAGGCAGGCGCCCCGTAGCCGCCTTAGC
>JAQVTV010000101.1 GCA_028699855.1 Candidatus Izemoplasmatales bacterium
CCCAGCGGTATCGATGAGTTTCACCAATAAACCATCCAAGTTCATTTCAGCTTCAATCAGATCCCGAGTGGTGCCCGATACATCCGTCACAATCGCGCGTTCTTCCTTGAGTAATGAATTGAGCAAACTCGATTTACCAACATTGGGTTTGCCCACAATAACGACACTGAGTCCTTCGCGAACGATCTTTCCGCGTTCAGAGGCGCGAATGATCGCATCGATATCATTGATGAGTGATTCCAGTTTGGGTTTGAGGATTGTTCCCGTCATCGATACGACATCATCATATTCCGGATAATCGATATTGACTTCAATGATGCCAATCATTTCAAGAAGCGCGGATTGGAAGGCATCGACTTTCGCTTTGATTTCCCCGGAGATTGATTTTTGCGCCAATATGAGTTGTTCTCTCGTTTTGGCTTCAACGACATCGATGATCCCCTCGGCCATCGTCAGATCAATGCGCCCGTGAATGAATGCGCGCTTGCTGAATTCGCCGGGTTCGGCCAACCGTGCACCGTGCCGAATCAGTAGTTTGATGATTTCGCTTGATACTATCGCGCCACCGTGACACGTGATTTCTACCATATTTTCGCGCGTGAAGGATCGGGGTTCACGAAAAACGGAAACCATGACTTCGTCGATGATTTCTTCTTGATCCACTACGTGAGCATACGCGGTTTGATGTGATTTCATTTGCTCCAGACGGGGACCTTGGATGATTTTGTCTACCAAAGAAATGGCATCCATACCTGAGACGCGTATGATATTTAAGGCAGCGATACCGCTTGCGGTTGCTTGGGCAACAATTGTGTCGAATAGCATAACATCACCATAATTATTTTACCATATTTCGGCCAATCTATTGTATAATACTTTTGGGTGATACGATGAAAGACCAAAAAAAGCCGTTTCGTTACTATTTGATGATTTTTGTTTTGTCTGCAGTAATCGTGATTGTGTACTCCATATATATGGTCGCTACCGATCGTGCAGAAATCAAAGATTTGTACAGTCTGTTTTTCATGCCGTTCTTTTTTACCATTATATATTATGCAGGCGATGTGTTGATTCAAAAAATAGCCAATCGAAAGAAGAAGCCCAATCCCGAAGTTGACTTTATGAATATCGTCGGTGAAAGAATGAGGGCTTCGGGCAGTTTTCTGTTAGAGGATTTTCGCAAATTACAGACAAATGCCAAGTTTCAGGAAAGCCTTAAGCTCGCGTTCAAATTATTGCAGGAAGGCGATTCCGAAACATGGTCGTTGGACAAGCTCGAAAAGCGATTTCGCCCTCAAACATTAGAGGCAAGGGCGATGACATTTGCGATATCATATATTGCCGAAGAGCGGAATAAGGCATCAAAATAATCGCCATTGATATCATATTGGCCCTATTTTTGCTATAATAGAAGCGTGGAAGCAGGTGTGTTTTGAAAGCATATCCGGGAGTGTGTGTGAATCCAGGACTTGCCTTCGGGAAAGTCTATATCATCGATGAATATGGCAAAGAAATAACCGACTATGTTTCCTCGGATGATGAATGGGCGGTTCTTGAAAAAGCGGTTTTGGAATGTTCAAATCAACTGGATGAGTTAATCAGATCGACATGTGTGCGATACGGCCAAACGATTTCGACGATTTTTGAAGCACACAAACTGATGCTTTCCGACCCGGTGATTCTTAAGGTGGCTGCGGAATGGATCCAATCCGGAATGAATGCTTACACCGCTTATCAAAGGGCCGCGAGAACGGTGATTGATCAATTCGAATCGCACGCTAACGAATATATGCGCAATCGAGTGATGGATATCAAGGACGCGACGGATCGCGTTCTATATTATCTGGCGAAGCAAAGATATGATATGTGTGTCTCATTTGATGAATCCAGAATCATTTTCGTAAAAGAAATGAGACCGAGCATGATGTGCTTGCTGGAGAAAAATTCCATCAAGGGCTTGGTTTCTGAAAGCGGAGCCTATAATCAACACGCAGGGATTATCCTTAGAATCAAAGACATTCCAACGATGATTGTTCCCGAAATCATGGGAGAAGTCCAAAACAATGATTCTGTATTCGTAGATGGAAACAGAAGCGTCATCTATCTGAATCCGGATGAAAGTCTCGTTAATAATATATTGAAGGAAAGGCGATGAAAGATGACTTATCGTGCCCTGTATCGGACCTATCGTCCCAGCGATTTCACTGAAGTCGCCGGACAAAAACATATCACCACGACTTTGCAAAACGCTTTGTTAAACAACAAGGTGCAACATGCATATCTTTTCAGCGGGCCTCGTGGCACGGGCAAGACGTCCATCGCCAAGATTTTTGCCAAAGCCGTGAATTGTATGCATGCCCCTGTCGCCAACCCGTGTAATCAATGTGAGCATTGTCTGGGGATTCAAGACAATACGATCAGCGATATCATCGAGATCGACGCAGCGAGCAATAATGGCGTGGATGAAATCAGGGAGATTCGCGACAAAGTCAAGTATCTTCCTGGATATGTGAAATATAAAGTATACATCATTGATGAAGTTCATATGCTTTCTACCGGCGCATTTAACGCGTTGTTGAAAACGCTGGAAGAACCCCCTCAACACGTGATTTTTATTTTGTGCACCACTGAGCCCCAAAAAATTCCCCTGACCATTCATTCCCGATGTCAGCGCTTTGATTTCAAAGCCATCACCGCTTCTGAGATTGTGGCAAAATTAGGCGAAATCATCGAAAAGGAACACATACAGATTGAGGATGCCGCCGTGGAGCAAATCGCTTTATTCGCAGAAGGCGGCTTGCGCGATGCGATAGGGCTTTTGGACCAGGTGCGTTCCTTTAGCCCGGAACACATTCACCTAAATGATGTGAATCAAGTATGTGGCGCGGTATCATATGAAAAGCAGATCGAAATGGTTGAAGCGATCTTCAACCTCCGTTCCACCGAAGCGATCCAATCGATGAATGATTTGGTTGTCGAGGGGAAGGAAGTACATAAAATCGCCAACAATTTACTCGATTTCTTCCGCAATCTTCTCATGTTCAAAAATGTGGGTCCCGCAGAAAACGCTCCGAGTTTGTATGCGAATGAACGTTTTGTTTTGTTAAGCAAAGCCATCAGCAATCGCCGCATCTTCTTTAGTATCGATGTGTTGATTAAGGCCATCAACGAAATCAAGTGGAGCAATGCGCCAAAGCTGTTTATGGAATTGGCATTTATTAAAATGACTGACAGTGAAACCGACAGCGATGCTCGAATTCTTGACACACTGGAGAAGCTTGAACATCGACTCGAAGCCATCGAGTCGCGAAAGAACGGCGTGGATGATTTGCCCAAGAGCGCGCCTTCGCCAATACTTGAACCAGAGATGAAACAAGATCCGTTCATCGATGAGGACATCATCATCGATGAAGAAACGGAAGTGGAAGAATCGACGGATATCACAGACGAGCCCGCGGTCTCTCCACCGAGCAATAGCTTTCTTGATCTAACCCACACCTACCGAATCGAATTTGTGGAAGACGTCCTGAATAATGGTAACAGAGAAGATAAAATATATTTAACAAACAATTGGAATCGGTTAAGCCGCGTGAGCGTATCAAACGCGGGGCAACAATATGTCCAAGGATTTACCAACGGAACGGTCGTCGCAAGTTCGTTCGATAAGATTGTGGTGACATTTTCCAGTGCCGGAATTTGTAATCAGATGATGAAGCCTTCCATAAAATCAATGGTCAGAGAAGCGCTGAACAAAGCGTTTGGCCGCGATATCGACTATATCGCATTGCCCGAGGATGTATTCTCTTCAATCGCCGAAGAGTTTGCCACTCTATGGCGTCAGGGACGCAGGGACATCAAATTATCGCCGATCGTATGCCCCGAACTGAGAGATGTCTCCACCGAGGAAAGTGAATCGGTTGTCGAGAAAGAACAAAAGATTGTAGCAGATGCCTTGAATATCTTTGGCGACATTGTCAAAGTTAAAAAATAATCATAGGGAGTGATGATGGTGATCAACCCGCAAGTCATCAAGAAAATCCAAAAAATGCAAGAAGACCTCAAGAAAGCACAAGCGGAGATTAATGCATCGACTTTTTACGGACAAGCCGGCGGATCGGTCGTCAAAGTCACCGTAAAAGGGACTAAAGAGGTTCTCTCTATCGAAATCAAGAAAGACGAAGTGGATTTGAACGATATCGAAATGGTTCAAGATTTAATCGTCGCTGCATTGAATGATGCTTTTAAGAAAGTCGATCGTGAAACGGAAGAAACGTTGGGATCGCTTGCGCAGGGAATGAAATTTCCCGGGATGTTTTGATGAATTACCCGCAAGCGCTCGAGGAGCTCATTTCTGATTTTATGAGATATCCGGGTATCGGACGGAAAACCGCTGAACGATACGCGCTTTTCACTTTGGATAAATGGTCTCAAGAGGACCTTGAAACGTTTGCGATGCATGTATCCCATATCAAACAAACGATCAAACGGTGTATGATTTGTGGACACCTCACGGATATTGACCCTTGTGCCATCTGCCAGGATCCGAGTCGCGACCCACACACCTTGATTGTCGTGGAATCTCCCAAGGACGTATTTTCTATTGAACGATCCGGCAAGTA
>JAQVTV010000102.1 GCA_028699855.1 Candidatus Izemoplasmatales bacterium
GTTGTTGTCGACGCTCGGCAAAGCGTATATGTGGAACAGCGCCAACGTCGAGGCCTTCCGCGCCTCCGGCTTTCAACAAAGCGAACTTGAAATCATCCTCGAACAGTGGGAATGGCTCAGAGAACTGCCCAAGGTTCCCGGATTCTACCAAGTCGAACTGGAAATATCAAACCTTTGGAACAAGGTCGTCCTCGATCGGAAAAACCTTCGCATTGAGCTCTATGACGCAGTGATCAGAGCCGATCGCGAGATTCGCAAGAAGATGAGCGAATTCGACTATATGGACAAATACGGGAATGCTTTGAAGCCTTATGTTTTGACTGACAGGGAAATCGTCATGTCCTGGATCGGAGGCGATCAGGAATGAAACGATTTTTCAGTAAGATTGCCTCTATCTTCAAATCGAAAAAGACCGTGCGAGATAGAAACCCAATCGCCTATGCTTTCGTGTTTCCATATGTTTTGATGTTCTTAATCTTTATTGTGATTCCTGTAGTTGCGGCGATTATGCTTGCCTTCACCTATTTTGATACCGTCAGAGCGCCAACCTTGGTCGGTTTCGAAAACTTCATCAATATCTTGACAAACGATCAGGAGTTCATGCAGTATGTCATACCGAACACGCTTAAATACGCGATCATCGTCGGTCCCGGCGGTTACATCCTTTCGTTTTTACTTGCTTGGCTTCTTGCCCAGGTGACGCCGAAAGTCAGGACCGTTCTCGCGCTCATCATCTACTCGCCGTCTTTGACAGCCGGCGTAACGATGGCAGTGCTTTGGAAAGTGATCTTCGCCGGTGACGAGACCGGGTATTTGAACATGTTCCTACTCAATCTAGGTTTCATCAACGAACCGATCGCTTGGCTGACCAGCAAGGAATATCTGATGCCGATTATGATCGGTGTGACTTTATGGAGTTCAATGGGTGTCGGTTTTCTCGCAATGCTCGCAGGTATATTGAACGTCAATCAGGACCTGTATGAGGCCGGATACATCGATGGTATCAAAAACAAGTTCCAGGAAATGATTTATATCACGATTCCGACGATCAAACCGCAGATGCTCTTCGGTGCGGTCATGGCAATCGTCGGCACCTTTGGTGCTTCCGGCATCGGCGTCGCACTCTCGGGATCCAACCCGACGCCTCAGTATGCCGGTCAGTTGATCGTCAACCATATCGAATTTTTCGGTTTCACCAAATATGAGATGGGCTATGCGGCAGCTCTCTCGGTGATCTTGTTGTTGATTGTCTATTTCGTATCGCGGTTTGCTTTCCGCCTATTCGGGAGCAAGGACGAATGATGATGAAGAAAAAACGCCGCTCGAAATTCCAGGCCACCAAGATCAATCCATCTCGTTTTCATCCGGTTCAAATCCGCTACCTGCTCGTTCTGCTTCCGATCAGTTTGGTCATGTTGTTGCCATTGCTGTTTATTTTCAATCACGCATTGAAGCCGTTTGAGGAACTTTTCGCTTTCCCGCCACGATTCTTGGTCAAGAATCCGACGCTTGTCAACTTCAGAAATCTTTTCGCCTTGACCGGCACGTCCGGCATCCCGATGTCGCGCTACCTCTTCAACTCGCTGATAGTCACCATCCTCGTCATCGTGATCTCGATCTTGATTTCGACCATGGCCGGCTACGCCTTGTCAAAACTGAACTTCAAGGGCAAGCGACTTCTAAACGAGATCAATACCATCGCTTTGATGTTCGTCGGTGTCGCGGTGACCATTCCCCGCTATCTGATCATCGAAAAATTGGGACTCATCGATTCGTTTTGGATCCACGTGCTTCCGTATCTCGCGATTCCGGTCGGATTGTTCCTCGTGAAGCAGTTTATCGATCAGATCCCGAGTGACCTGATCGATGCTGCCAGAATCGACGGAGCCAACGATTGGCAAATCTATAGAAAGATCGTCGTTCCGCTGATCAAGCCTGCGATTGCGACAATCATGATTTTATCGTTCCAAACGGTTTGGAACTCCGCTGATACGAGTGCCACCTACATCAACACCGATTCGCTCAAGACTTTTGCTTTCTATATGGGAACCTTGACGACCAATACCAATGCCGTCGCCGGCCAGGGGATGGCTGCGGCCGCTTCTTTGATCATGTTTGTTCCCAATTTGATCATCTTCATCATCTTGCAGAGCAAGGTCATCGACACGATGGCCCACTCCGGCATCAAGTAAGGGGGGGTTGAGATGAAAAAACTGCTTTGCCTATTAACGCTCACTACCCTCTTGATCGGTTTAACCCCTTGCTTCACCCGAGTTAAAGCCGATTCTGAGTTTTGGAACGATCATTATCCTTACTCGACTTACACGATCGATTATGAAGGAAAACTGACATACACGCAAACCGCCTTCATGCCTCTAGGAAGAATTAATCCCGAGGGGAGCCTCAACAATCCACAGGATATCTACATCGATCGTGGTTTGATCTACATCGCTGATTCCGGAAACAAGCGGATTGCCGTCTTCGACTACCAAGGCAATCTCGTCAGGGAAATCGGTAAAGACCATCTCAAAGAACCCACCGGAGTCTTTGTTTATCTTAGCACGTATGTCTTCATCGCCGACAAGGGCAACCAGAAGGTCTACAAGTTCGATCTCGAAGGCAACTACATCCGTGAATACGGACGCCCGACTGAACCTTTGTTCGGATCGACATCATTGTATGTGCCCATCAAGGTCGTCGTCGGTGCCGGAGAGAACATCTATGTGATCGGTGACGGATCCACTTCCGGAGTTATCCAACTCAATTACGACGGGTCGTTCCTCGGATATTTCGGAGTCAATCTTTCTTCGAAGTCGTTGCTTCAAAAAATCGCTGATATCTTTGTCGTTGAAGATGCGTATGCGGCTAACACGCCTCCATCCCCGACGAATATCGCCATCAACAACAAATCCCTTGTCTATACAGCGACCCCCAACACCGAGTTTGCGATCAAGAAACTCGATGTCAACGGCACCAATATCCTCACCATGCAAAACTATAACCGCGAAGAGGATGTTGTCGATCTATCGGTCAACGATCTCGGATTCCTATACGCCGTCTATAGCGATGGTTTGATCGCTGAATACGATCCGGCGGGAAATCTTCTGTTTGCGTTTGACGTCATGAGTCAAACTTCGAATATCTTCGGTCAAATCAAAAATCCGACTGGCATTGCGATTGATCCGTTCGACAGACTGTTTGTCCTCGATGGTTCGGGTAATCAGATCTTCGCTTACCAACCGACCGATTTCGCCGCATTGGTTCATGATGCGATTGTCCTGAATTATGATGGCGAGTATCAGTCAAGTACTTCACTTTTTGAAAGGATCATCGCCCAGAATACGAATTTCGCGCTCGCGCACGCCGCGCTTGGCAAAGCCTATTTCCAGATGGGCAACTACGATGACGCTTTAGCGGAATATCATCTCGCAAACGATGTGCAAGGATATTCTGAGACCTTCTGGCAAGTCAGGGATGTGTGGCTCAAAGACAATCTGACATGGATTTTTATCGTTTTCATCGCCTTATATGCGTTTGTGGCCATCATGAAAACCATCAACAAGAAAACGCCTGCTTTTGCAGGCATCCATCAGATGAACGCCAAAATCAAAGCCAACCCGGTGGTGAAGGAGTACACGCTCGCCATTCACATGCTGAAGCATCCCATCGACGGATTTTTCCAAATCAAAAGACTGCACCGAGGCAGTGTCTGGTCCGCGACGCTTTTGCTTGTTTTGATGTTCATCGAGTATTTGTTGATGATCCGCTTCACCGGCTATATCTTCAACAACTACAGCGAAACGATCAACCTCGGTGCCGAAATGGCGAAGTTCTTCGGTGCCGTGGGCTTGTTTGTCTTTTGTAACTATTTGATATCAACACTCTCAGATGGAGAAGGCTGGCTCAAGGATTTTTACATCGGTACGATCTACGCGATGTCGCCCTTGTTGTTCGGAATGATCCCCTTGATGTTGCTGAGCCGGGTCCTCACCGTGAACGAGACGATCATTTACCAGATCGCATCGAGTGTGCTGTACGGATGGACCGCGATTTTGATCTTTTTGTCCATCAAAGAGATTCACAACTATGAAATCAAGGAAACTTTCAAGAATCTTTTGATGACGATGTTCACGATGGCGATCATCGTCTTAATCGGTTTCATCATCTATGCTTTCGGTTCGCAATTATGGAATTTCCTGGTATCTTGGTTCAAGGAGGCGATCAACCGTGTCAGGGGCTAATCTTAGACGCAAGCTATTGCTTGCGCTCATCCTTGTTCTTGGGATTCCCTCCGTGATCGTTCTCGCCGGAGTCAAACCCGAAAGGGTGAACGACGTTTTGCCTGATGAAGTCCAAACGATCGATGAATCGTTGTTTCGCTCCAACCAGTACACCCAGATGGATGATTTGTCAGTCGTCGAAAACCATTTGGATGTTCCCGGCAGTTTCACTAAAATCGGTGAAAACGCCAGGTTGATGTTGTATGCGGAAAACCCAAATGGTGCGATTCGCGTCGTGGACAAAGAAACAAACTACATCTATGGTTCCTCTTTCGCTGCAAGAGATGTCAACATCGAGCATTTCAACACCCGCTGGGAAGGAATCATCAACTCC
>JAQVTV010000103.1 GCA_028699855.1 Candidatus Izemoplasmatales bacterium
AAGAGGAATGTTCACCATCCTGAAGATATTGATTCCTGCTAAAACAAAAAGCCCAATCTTTGACCATAAAGGATCATAGAACTTGACTTTCTCCGCGCCTAAAAAGGTCACGAGCATCATGATGATCCCGAGCGCGATCTCCAAACCGATACGCAGATCAGGCACCACACGCGTGGGATTTGATCCTTGTCCGAAATCATCGTAATTGATCAAAGTGAATAACGCAATGATGCTCATAACAAGCGACAAAAGTACGAGTGAATACGCACTCCTATTGGTTTGATAACGCATCTTATCAATCCTCAATGTACGTTTGTCCATGATGTCGCCTCCTTCCGAGCGGTTCTTTTAGCCTTAGCACGAATCAATTGTGTGACTATTTTCCAAATCGTAACGAACAAAATCAACCCGGCTTGAACAAATAAGACGATTGCTATCATCATGCCGAGTTCAAAAATCTCCGTACCCGGAGTCGAGAAATTGATTGTCGATATGATATTCAACAACTCGGGATTGAGTTCAAGATACATCGCTTTGATCGGAGGAATCAAGGTCATCAATTTCCAGCCACCACCGACCAAAATCCCGATCGAAAGTGCGATGAAAAGATAGTTGGGAATGAAAAACCGCCGATTCGTATGGGTGTTGAACACCAAATTGAGCGCAGTGACGACCACTGCCCACAAACCCCATTGATAGATGATCTTGTTCACAATTTGAGCCTCGCGGAAAAAATCGACAAACCATTGCCCTAAAGCCCACCCAGTTGAAAAACTCAACGTATAGATGAAGAATAGCGAGGCAATAATGAGCGCGAGCAAAAATGTGATTTTCTGGATTACTTTCATGGTCGCTCCTTGATTCATCCAACATCCGAAGGGCGGATGAACGCCCTTCGGAGCTGAAAAGTGATGAATTGAAATCTCGTAATCGTTCTAAATATTAGTTGCCTGACTGAATCCGAGCATATGCATCTCTGTACGCACGGATGTAAAGAATATCGTACACATCATAGGCACCCATTTCGAACATTTCCCAATATTCTTCGACAGTCTTCGATCCGCCTTGGCCTGTGAAACCGAATTTCAGCAACTTCGCAAGATTCGCATCTGTGTACAGTTCTTTGAATGTCGCAGAAGCAGCGATCATTTGCGAGTCGGTTTGAGTCAACGGGAAGAATGTCGGGCTGAGATTGTACCAAGGATTCTCGGAATCCACTTGACCCGCAAGTTTGAAGGTTCCCGCGACAACTGCAGTATTGATGCGTTCAATACCCGCGATGCCTTCTTCAGACAAAGTCTGGAATTCCAATCCTAGGCTACGGATATGGCCGATAGGCATCGTTGCGCCCACATATTGGCGCAAATAGTTGATCATGTTGCCTCCGGCAAGCGAGTTCATTTCCGCAAGCGCTTCATCGCTCATTTTGTAAACCACATCGGTGCCATAACTCAAAGTACCGTCTGTGTAACCCACAGGTCCATAGAGATGGATCGTGCCGACGGAATCAGCACTCGAGTAATCATAAAGCTGGTCGACAAGCATCAAAGCGCGATTCAGTTTCGCCTGATTCGACTCAACATGTTTCGGAATGCCCCAAGCTTCGTTCTTCACTGAGCGTACAGCTTCTGTGAACTGGAAGTAGTTTCCATCTCCGAGCCAATCTACGACTGGCGGAAGGATCGCTTGGAATTTCAGATCCGGGTCAACGACGCGTCCGGTGTTGATCAAGTCGCCTGAACCCGTCGACATGGTTGTCGAGGAAGCGTTGTAATCATACGTCATAAATCCTGTTGCAGTGTTGAGAAGCAGCGTTCTCCAGTTGCCACCTGTTTCGGGATCTTGAACAATGAGCCGATCCGTATAAAGTGTCTGCAAATCGCCGATGGCATCGACTACACGCTCTTCATGGCGGGCATCTTGGACGAGACCATCTTCATCGAAATACATCCATTCATGGCGGCTGAAGACACCACGAAGGCCCCACATTTCCATACCACGGAACAGATTTCTGATCCGGTTGCCGGCAGCTTCACGCGGGAAATAGACTTCAACAGATGTCTTGACGCCGGTGGTGTGTTGACGTGTCAAGTACTTCGGATTGGCTTTGATGACATACATCAAAGCGATGAGTTCGTCAACATCATAGGCCGCATCGGTTCCCGCGAACACATGAGAATACTTTTCGTATCCCTGACCCTCATAGGTCGTGAAGATGTGATTGCGGAATGCTTCTGCCAGTTTTTGACCCGTTGGATTTTCGATCGCAGCGAGGACGTCAAGAATATTGTCATCATATTCCTTATGAACAGTTCTCGTTGTGCCATCAGCATTCGCCACGAGTATGTCGGCATTGATGCCATTGGGCAAATCTCTTCTCGTATAGGCCGTTGGGCCGATGACCGGGTATGTCACTTGGTTCTCACCTGTTCCGACCACTTGTGTCGTGTCGGTGTCAAATGTGGGTGATACGACATCGAGGATGTCCTCAATCCAGTCAATGCGCACGAGGAACATTTGCTCAGGTTCTCCGAATCCATCAAAATACGGCGTGAAGTAGATGCCACCATCTGCTGCGGTCATCGATACGCGAACATCAGGATTCGCATCCAAGAACGCTTTCAGATTGGGCATTTGATTGAGATAATTGCCGATATTGACAAAGTTCCCATTGACCCCTTCCGGTCCAATATTCGCGCCAGTGCCGTTGACGAGGTCAACACCCGCAAAATTGTTCGTTTTGAGTCTGGTCCATTGGGCGTTGGTGTTGCTGTCCTGAGTAGACATCATATCAACAAAATTGATGTTGAGTTTCTCGGCGATGGCTTCCCAAGCTGGGGCTAGATCACCTTCATTGTACTCGTGACCCAAGAAGTTCGTGTAGGGAGCATCCAGATTGTACGAGATTCCCATCCATTTTCCGCCAGAGGTGTAGTTGATCGCCACATTGAGCGTCACTTCATCAAGCGGAGCTTCTGTCACCGGTGCAGCAGTCGTGGGAGCAGCAGTCGTGGGAGCTAAGGTGGTTGCGCCGTCGCATGCCGCAAACACAAATAATCCCATGATCAGTAAAGCAAAACCTAAAACTTTCTTCATAACTTTCTCCTTTTCTATAAAAAATTTTGTAATCTATTCTTTCACCCCGCCGACGTTGACTCCCCGAGCAAAATACTTTTGCAAATAAGGGTAGATGACGACGATGGGTATGATCGACAAAATGATGGCCGCGTAAGCAAGTGAATATTCGGAGTACGGATAATTGGTCTGAACATCGGAATCGGCAGCCCCAGAAGCGATACCTCTGAGAACCACTTGAAGCGGATGTTCGGGTCCTTCCACAAGGCGCATGTTCCAAAAATAGCCGTTCCAACGATTCAGTGCATAGAAGAGCGTGATCGTTGCAAGCGCGGATTTGGACATCGGTAAATAGATATTGGTCAATACTTGAAAATCATTGGCACCATCCACGATCGCTGCTTCTTCGATTTCTCTTGAGATGCCATTAAAATAGTTGCGCAAGAGCAGGATGTTGAACGCCTGGGCTCCAAAGCCGTAGATGATACCCCAGCGATTGTTGACGAGTAATTCACGATAGTTGATGTAGGTCGGAATCAAACCTGCAGAGAACCACATCGTGAAGACGATGAGAAAACCAATCTGGCGTTTGAACACGAGGTTCTTGCGCGACAATGCGTAGGCGGCGAAGATGGAGATGAGCATGCTGAATGCGGTTCCGTAGAAGGTATAGAACAAGGTATTAGTATAAGAAATCCAGAAGCTTCGCGCTCGAACACCGATGATGAGATCACTCACAGCATAGAATTGGATATCCACCGGCCACAAAACGACCTGACCCGTGTCAATGGCAACCTTGCCGCTGACGGCCATCGAAATCGAATAGATGAATGGATAGAGTGTGGTGAGCACAAATGCGGTGACAAGCACATAGGCGAGGATTTTGAAGATGACTTCGCTGAGATCGTGTCTTTTCATGGTCGTCTCCTAGAACAAAGATGTGTCGGAGACACGTCTTGAGATGAAATTCGCACCGAGAACAAGGAACATGGCGATAAAGGAGTTGAACACATCCGCAGCGGCTGCGAAATTGATTCCCGTCGATCCGGTTGACGTCCACAATCCTCCCAGACTAAGAACGTAGGTTGAAAGCACCTGCGCGGTTGAGAGCACCTCTGCTCTCCCCTCCGTGAGTAACAGCACTTTCTCATAGCCGATATTGAGAATATCACCGATACGCAAAATCAACATGATCGTCAAAGTGGGTGCCATTCCAGGGAATGTGATATAACGGATTTGCGCGAGTTTGCTTGCACCGTCAATCCGTGCGGCTTCATAGTTCGTAGGATTGATTGCCATGATGGCAGCAAAATACACGATGGAACCGTATCCGGCACCCTCCCAAATATTCGAGATGATATAGATCGACCGAAAGTATTCCGGCCGCGACAAAACAGGTGTTCGCGGAGCGGCCCACCCGAATTTCGTAAACATGCTGTTCAATATACCCGGAGATTGCACGATATTGCCTTGATACAACATCAAGGCGATCAACGAGGTGATGAC